>JAFMDN010000049.1 GCA_017857235.1 Methanobacteriota archaeon | reverse complement strand
CTTCGATGGGATCAACGGTAGAGAATGTTCAAGGGGTAATCTTATCGAGTTTCCTCAGAAGAGATAAGTTTGAAAGAAGGTTGAGCGGGACGGACATGTTAGAGATGAGGGATGAATTATTTGAAAGAGGATTCTCAGGGTATAACCCAAAGAAGTTGTCAAATGTGTGATTTTCGAATTATATATTTATCACATGTTTTATTGGAGTTCTCGTTGTAGGTGCGACGGATGCATTCACCGCAGGTACCAGAAATGTTAAAACTACAATAATTGAGATAATAATGACCAGGTATCTCACGATGTACAATCTCTTCTCATCTATCAATTTTTTCCACAGGAAATTAGAGATTAGGGTACAGATGGACAGCTATCTTCAATTCATTAACCCAGATGGCTAAAGGCTGGAGAGTGGTAATGAAATTCACTTATCTTCCTTTTTGCGTTTCTACTCCGGCGCGGTTGAATCCGTCATTTATCTCCCCCGTCTCATTTTAACTTTTTTGGAGTTATAAGGTCTTGGAATACATGGGATGACAGGCATGACTGAGACGCACCGGGAATTTCAGATTAAGGGAATAGAATTTATAGGATACCCGGAATTAAGCCTAAGCCACGACCCTTTTCAATTGGAGGGGTTATGAACAATGGAAGAAAAAGTAGTGACTGTGGTCTATCCCATTATCAAAAATCCCACGGGAAACAGAAGGTATGCTGAGAGGATTTTAAAAGGTTTAAATAAGGCCGGATTTAGACACATGGAAGTGGGTATAAGGAAGATTGAAATTTCATTGCGGGGAAATCCATTTGGCGGCATCATTTCTCAGTACCTGGGTCTGAAGATGAAGTCACTCAGCCTTGCAAACTCCCACTCCATTCGCTCACTCGTTCCGGAACTCACTCCGAAGAATGGGGATATTGTAACCCTCCATGACATTCTCCCATTCATCCAGTCTGCTAAATTCATGACAGGGAGTTACGATAAGAAAAGCTATAATCTGATTTATGGAAACGCTCTTAATTCAAGGATGCTGATATCATCCACCAAATTCGGGAAAGAGGAGCTTATGAGGGAACTGAAGATTGAGGAGGAGAGAATTGCGGTGGTATATGAGAGCATAGATCATTCAAAATTCTATCCGACGGAAATAATCCTTATCCCCATGATGGAAAGATTCATCTTGTTACTGTCGGAGACTTCAACCCGAGAAAGAGATTTGGTCTACTTTTCAAAATAGTTTCCAGAAACAGGGATATGACCCTGTATCATATAGGGCCGGTGAACTCCTGGAAGGAAAGGGCTGAAATGTTGAGGGAAACGGCTTCAAAAGCCGGGAATATCAGGCTGCTCGGTGCGGTGGATGATGAAACACTCAGGAGGTATATTTCGAACGCTGACGCCTTCGCTTACATTTCAGATGGTGAGGGATTCGGTCATCCACCTATAGGGGCGCTGGCCTGCGGGATAAATGTGGTTGTCAATGACCTCCCTGTTTTCGGGGAAACCATTGGTGGCATAGCAACAATTTCTGACATAGAAAATTTCGAAGAAGCAGTCCTCAGAACTTTGAACAATAAAAGGAGCAGGGAAGAGCTGGTGAATTTCTCCAAAAAATATTCCCTGAAAAATGAAATAGACAGCCTGATTAAGCTTTATAATGAATTCCTGTGATGATTTGCCAAGCAAAGATTCCCCGATCCCGTTGTTAAGGAGATTATCTCACTGAAAGAGTCACTTCAGGGAACTGTAATATTCGTCTATCTTTCTTATCCCCTCTTCAAGGCCAACCTTTGCCTCGAACCCTAAATCCCTTTTAGCCTTCTCAGTGCTTGCAAGGGTGACCATAACGTAGTTCTTCATGGGATTTTCTATGTATTTAGGCTTTATATCAACGTTCAGCCTCTTCTCCAGCATTCCCAGCATCTCATTTATGGAATAAGATTTCCCTGTTCCAACGTTGTATATTCCATTGTGGCTGCTTGCCATTGCCCTTTCAAGAGCATCAACCACGTCGTCCACATATACAAAATCCCTTTTCTGTTCACCGTTCCCGTATATCACTGGCTGTTCTCCCCTCTTTGCAGCCCAGAGGAACTGTGTTACAAGGTTCGCAAAATTCTTCTTGAACTGTTCCCTCGGTCCATATATGGAGAAGAAACGCATCTCATTCCACCTTATACCATAAAAATCCTCATATATCTTGGCATTCCTCTCCTCGAATATCCTGGCTTCAGTGTAGAAATCCGTCGGGTTTATAACCATATCCTCCCTGTGAGGCGGTTCCAGTCCATTGTAAACGGAGCTTGTGGATGCGGAAACCATCTTCACGCCAGTCTCCCTGATCATTTCGAGGGCTGCGATGCTACCGTTGATACTTTCAAGAAGCCTTTCCCTGCTCTCCCTGTACATTGGGGAAGCAGAAGGTTTACCAAGGTGGTAGAGACCGTCCATATCCTTCCATTTTCCCGTCTTATAGAATTCATGGAATGCCATGTGGTAGAATTCAACAGGAACATCCCTTATTAATTCTCTGGAACCTGTGTGAAGCGGGTCAACAACCACAACATCGTGACCTTTTCTGACAAGATCATGAACAAGATTGGAACCTATAAATCCGGCGCCACCCGTCACTATATATTTAGCCACACACATAAAAGAGTTATTTTATAAATAAATTGTGATTCTATTTTGAAGAGAATTCGGGTCGAATTCTATTGGGAATACTCATTTGTTAGTGCAACAGTACAAGAAACCACTTGATCAACGTAGAAAAATGGGTTGGTCTGGAAAGGAATACAATTAGACGTCTGAACTTTCGGGGGGTTACTCTAATTCCTACTCCCAGAAAGAGTGTGAACAAGATTATGGGGAAATTGTTCAAGAGGTACCGGATGCTGACTCAGGCGAATATGAAGAAGACAAAGAGAGAACTTAAATTTGAACCAGCATATGACATTAGAGCGGATTGAGGAATATCCTAAAGCAGTAGAAATGGCCTTAAATCTCTGGTTCCAGGAATCGATTTTATCAGCACAGTACAATAAAATGTTTAAGAATGAGCCTATATCCACCTGAATTTTCTGAAATATAGGTTCCTAGCCCATTCCGGGACATACTTATAGAATCTCGAATGTCTTACCCTGAATGCTACCAGTGATACCCCCTGTCCCATTATTTCAGAAACAATATTGAATTTGCTTTCATCATCGTGATTATAGGCAACTTCTACTTCCCCAATCCTTGCGCCACTCCTTTTCAGATAGAAAAGGAGAGCAACATCAAAGAACGTATTCGTGATTGAGACTTGACTGAATGCTCTCTTTAGCATTTCAGTTCTTATTATCTTGTATCCGCACTGAGTATCGTTTACCCTGATCCCAAATAATACCTTGACAAGTGCATTGAAACCCCTTGAGGGTATCCTTCTCAATGCAGGGATGCGATTGCCCTTTTTTGAATATCTATCAAAAAGTATTACGTCATAGTTATTGACCAGACTCAGGTTGTCGGCTATTGCCTGAAAGTTAACGCTCCCGTCTGCGTCCATTATAATGGTAAATTCACCAGTTGCTTCTGTTACAACCCTTTTTATTGCGCCGCCCTTCCCTGCCCTGCTTCCCTTCTTGTTGTATGATATAAAACTATATTTTTTAGAATAATCTTTCACTATTTCCTCTGTTCCATCATTTCCGTCAATGGAAACAATCACATTCCAGTTTGGATTGTTGATTGTAATGAATTCAGATATTTCCTGAAGTACCCGTCCTATCCTCTTCTCCTCATTGTATGCCGGTATTATGATCGTGACGGAAGGGATGTTTGTAACGTCGTATTTTGTCTGGACGGATTGCATTTATTTCGCATAAATATATACTATTTATTTATTTTCATGAATTTTTTGAATCGCTCTCGACCATTATCCTCACAAGTTCCCTGAATTTTATCTCATGATTCCATCCAAGCTTCTCCCTTGCCTTTGTGTAGTCAGCCTTATAGTTATCTAATTCAAGTGGTCTGTAGAATTCCTTGCTTACCTTTATTATTGTTTTGCAGTCATCATACAATCCTATTTCATTCACTCCGCTT
>JAFMDN010000026.1 GCA_017857235.1 Methanobacteriota archaeon | reverse complement strand
CTCACATTGACTGTTCCTGTCCCTGAAAAATATAATACAAGATAATTGGCGTAACCGCTATCCACCGGCATAAATTCTTCAGATTCATTAGGATAGTACAATGAAATTGATGTGGAATTTACTGATGCAAGTATGTATTTGGTAGAAGTTGTATTATTAGAAGTGCTAGACGTTGATGTTGTGTTACTTGTGCTGCCACTTGCGGTATTTAATAGGTTTAACTGATCATTTAGAAAATTATATGCGTTAATTGTACCCCATCCCACCACCAAGTTGTATCCGTTGGCAGAGCTGAATGCCCCGTTAGAACCATTATATACAAAATAGAATGGCGGACTGCTATTTAGAGATCCGTTAGCCTGCATCTGCCCTAGTTTGTATATCAGTGGGTCCATAAAACCTTCCATCTGACCTAGATAATTATCCATATCTGCTACAACTCCTGCTACTAGAGGTGATGCAACCGACGTCCCCCAAAGAGTCTGATATCCTGAATTTCCCTGGTATGTTATGTAAATAGACATGTTTGCACCATCTGCAGCGATATCAGGTGTGGCTCTTCCCGAGCTTACCCCTGTTATGCTTGAATTGCCTTGAATTGCTTGATTTGCCATAGTACTGCTATTTTGCCAAGATGGCTCTGGAAATATGGAACTTACTCCACCTTGCGATCCATCACCCTGTTGTGGTTCATTGTACCATACAGATTGAGATTGTATACCTGTGGTTCCGCTTCCATTGTAACTTGGAGATCCACTTAAAGTAGTTTCTGTCCCCCCTACCGCTATGGTTCCAAAATTATTGTAGGCCATTGTAGCAGGGAAGGATGGAGCTGGTGAATTGGTATCACCGTCATCCCCAGAAGATGCTAATACCGTTATCCCCCTGGCTGCTGCTTCTTGTTCATATTGCATCCAAGCTGTGTCATTAGTATCTTGGCCTCCCCATGAATTACTTATTGCTACAAGATTATTTAAAGCTGGAAAACTTGAGCCGTTGTTTAGAGCAGTAGCGAGAGCCTGATCTAGATAATTTTGAGTTGGGGCTGGCCCATATATCTCAACTATTGTTGCACCAGGTGCCATACTTCCTGCCATCTCTAAGTCTAGAGTAGATTCAAAATTTGCTTGTGTAGTATCAAATGCGGCGCTTGGCCCTGGCGCTGGTGCTCCATCAATCGGGTATCCGTATACTTTTGGTTTTGGTTCGTTCTGTGGCAATGTGTTGTTGAAATAATTATAAACATCTGATGGTATGAATGGAGCGACTAAGTTCCCAGAGGAATTGTTTCCCGACCATAAAATTGTTACTATTGTCTTATTAATTGGATAACCCTTAGTGAATAGCATATTTACTTGATAGGCCACTTGTAGATCAGAACCGTAGAGTAATTGGGTGCCATTTGAATTAACAAATAGAGGTGAAATTTTTGCAACATTCATGCTACTTAATCCAGAAATCTGCACTATTTCGTTCCCAATTGGTCCAGAATAAATTAATGGGGAAATGGGAGCATAAATTATCCTTCCTTTATAATAAATCTTTTCTATATTAGTGTGGAATATGGTATCAAACATCTTTACTGTTCCATAAATGGCCATTGACATCCTATCAGAATAAATAGTTACCTTAAAACCGTGGGATTCAAAGTAATTGGCAACTTCAAAGTAGTCCTTATAGCTAGGGGAGAAATAAGCTTGAAATTCACTCAGGCTCATGTATTTGTGGTAGTACTTAGAATGTGGATCCTGCAATTCACTCAAATAGAGATTAAGAATATTTTTGTTCCTTAGCTTCAAAGTGAGAAAAACCATTAGTTCCTTATTGGGGTTTAATTTTCCCGCTATCTTGTAATCTTTCAATACAACTCCTGTTACACTGGGTGGAAGGGCTACTATATCTTGTTTTTGATTACTCTGCGATAATGCATAATTGACAGAAATCGCGGCAAGAATTGTTACTACCAATACCGTTATAAAAATCTTCTTTTTGTCCACGATATTAAATTAGATATCATATTTAAATTTTGCTCTACAAATTTTATGCATCTTTGAAAATTTTCCATATTTTGAATTGGAATTTGCAAATATATACAATAGAAATAGAGGATTGAAAAGCTTATTATGCTAGCTTAAATTATGGTATATGTCTGTTGTACGACTCATAGTAACTCAAATTTCGTCCGTTGTAGATGATGATGGTAATAGAGGAAAGGAAATAATTTTAGAAGAATTTAAGAATAGACAGGGAATAGGAGGGCCACAGGAAATCGGTTTTCTTAAGGAAATGATGGATCAAGTATTGAGAAATTTCGGGCAAGGATACAGTATTAGAAGCCAACCTAAAATCGTTTTAAGGCTCAATGATGAAGAGTATGAATCCCTAGGAATTAAATTTGAAGTAAACGATATTTATGAGGTAAACTTTTCAGATGGAAATTTGCATTTTAATAAGCAAACTGTATAGATTCGAAGCAATAATATGAAAAATCCATACAAAAATTTTATAAGTTTAGATAATCTATTATCTCAATGATTGATGATGATGATATCCCCGAGATAATAAGGGGATTAAATTATCAGACTTTGAAAGCAATAGAAGATCGCGACCTTGAGGAGATAAGCATCGAACGTACTATAGATGAACTTTTAAAAAACAGGAAAAGAATTGGAAATGCATACTTCAGAGATAATATGGAAAAGATTTCCCGCAAATACTACCAAATGGGGAACGATCTCGTCGACGAGAATGAGTATATGAGAGCACTTGATATGTATACCAAATCAATAAAAATTTCAAAGAGGTATTTGGGTAGGTTGGCGGTTGACTCCTACTTTAATAGAGCCATAACCTTTGTAATCTTGGGATATCCTAAGCTAGGCCTGATGGATTTAATTCGCATTGAAAAGAAGCCTCCAATAAAGCCAGATATTTTCTATCTTAAGGGAGAAATTTACGAATTCATGGGTAAATACAAGATGGCTCAGAAAATGTACATGAAATCATATTTAATAGATCCGAATTATGAAAAGGCTAAAAACAAGTTAAACAAGAATATATTAATTTTATAATTATTCTTTGATAGAATTGTTTATAAAGCTATTTCATTGATTATGAATAATTTCGCAGAAATCTTAAGGGAATACTTAATAATTCTAAAATCATTTAGGGCTGAGGTAGATCTATTTGAACCCAGTTAATTATTCTCGAGTCCCCATAAAAAGATATGATCCTGATACTAGGATAAGGACTCTTAATGCACCTACTCTAATTCCTTATACCCTCGATGAGGTCGTTGCTGAGGCATCAAGGTGTCTAGGTTGCGGTTTATGTATTCAGGGTTGCCCTGCAAAAATAGATATTCCAGGGTATCAGATAGCAGTTGCCAATGGGGATATTGAAACTGGGCTAAAAATAAATTTTGAGAAATTGCCTTTTGTAGCAGTTTGCGGAAATGTGTGCCCCCATCCTTGTGAGGATAACTGTGTTCTTGATGACAATCATGGGTCCATCGCTACAAGACATATTAAGAAGTTCATTGCTGAAAATATAGAGGATTATAATGAGGTTTTAAAAGTCAGGAAGAATGACCTGGGTGGAAAGGCTAAGGTTGCGATTATTGGTGCAGGGCCTTCTGGATTAACTGCCGCCTTTTACCTATCCATAAATGGGATAGATGTTGAAATATTCGAACAGACATCCAGGGGCGGTGGGATGATGTTCCATGGAATTCCAGAATTTAGGTTACCCAGGTATTTGCTTGATAAGGAGATAGAGCATATTTTATCTTATGGTGCAAAGATTCATTATAATACAAAGGTTGGAAGAGATGTTCAATTCATGGACCTTTTAAACAATTTTGATGCTGTATATATTTCAATTGGCAATTGGAAACCAAACAGAACTCATGTTAAAGGGGAGGAACTAAAAGGGGTCTATCATGCTTTAGAATTTCTTGGAAGAGTAAACCAGGGAGAAAGAATAGATGTGGGGGAGACTGTAGCAATAATTGGTGGCGGATTTACGGCATTTGACGCCGCGAGAGTTTCCTTAAGATTAGGTGCAAAGAAAGTTTATGTACTTTACAGAAGATCTAAGGAGGATAGACCAGGATACCCAAGCAGTAATGCAGAAGAGGAGCTTGAAGAAGCTGAAGAAGAAAAAATTGAATTTGTCTGGGAAGTTAGTCCATTTGAATACGTAGGGGAAAATGGAAAAGTAACCGGTATTAAATATTGGAAAAACAAGATGGTTGACTCAGGGAGCGGCAGAAGGGAGCCTGTACCCATGAAGGATCAGGAATTTTTAATGAAGGTAGATACCATAATAGAGGCTACTGGTCAGAAACCTGATTTAAGCTTCTTACCTAATGAAATAATGTCAAAACTGAGAATGACTCAAAGTGGAGACCTTATTGTTAACCAATACAATATGACTAGCTATCCTGGAATCTTTGCAGGCGGGGATATTACAAATAAGAGAAAAGATATAATCTCAGGTGTTGCAGATGCAGGAAGGGCAGCCATGGGAATTTTACTATACCTTAAGGATAAAGGAAAAATCATGAGGGTTCCTAAAAGATTGACAAACTTTGAGCAAGGCCCATATTCAACCACATACTACGAAATTAGGGATGAAAAAATACCTACGGTCCTCCAAATTACTTCAATTCAATGAGAAAATACTGCATAGTAGAATTTTAGATAGGCCCAATAGACTCTTAGAAATAACTGAACTGGAAGGAAAAGAGATCCCTGTAAACTTATATGACCAAGGAAGATTAAAAGATCTAACTTATATACATAACGAAATTTTAATACGGAAAACATAGGGGATTAAAACTCATTACTCTATTTTGGTTGTTAATGAAGAAAATGGTTTGGTTTTTATCGGTTCTAGATTTCACAATATTCTTGGATTAAAAATTTTAAGTCATACTTCTGAAAAGTAAGCAAAAATTGGAGATAAAAGGATTGACCTCAATTATGGAAACACTTTTGCGGAGCTCGAGGGATTCTATTCATCAATTGATGATTCATGCTATCTTGCTGATTCTCCTTCAAAAAGGGGACACTGAGAAAATTGATGAGCTAATTAAATATTTAAATACATTACGAAAGGCGAAAACTAATCATTCTTTATTATAGAAGAAGCGCAAACTTTGTAATCATAAATAAGTATAGAGATCCAAGGCTTTAACAAGTTTTTCAAATTGCCCTTGAATATGAAATTGATGTATATGTTTATAAAATATATTTTTCAAAAAATTCTCTACGCTATTTCATAACTATTCTTTTTCGATCTCTCAAGCTCGCTTATCTTTTTCTCTTTTCTTATCTCTGCCCGCAGCCGTCCTAATGGATAATTTCCAGTGTCTACAAATTTAAATAGTGGCGATAAAGAAGGGTTAACCCTGGTTATCTTTTCCTTCAATTCAATAGAAATATTTCTCAAGTCAAAATGTGCTTGAGGAGTAGATCTTAACTCTGTTAAATAAACAATTTCTCTTAAATTTGCGTTAATCAAAACAGGATAGGTATGAGCAAATGTCACTAAGTATTGCGAAATATCTTTGTTGAAATCCCTTATCTTTCTGTATACTTCTTCAGTCCTCTTAACAGCATCATTGAACAATGATAACATCTCTTCATCATTCATAATAGTAGGAGGGACCTGGTAACCGTATTCAGTGGTTAGTTTACCTCTTATTATTGTCATTGTTCTGTGTCTATGTAGCTCCCTAAAAGCACCGAAATTGGTTGAAACCATAAAAGTGTAGTTAGCAAACTCACCTTCCCTTCCAATTTTATTCCTTCTGTTTTTCCTAATTTCAGATATCTTTTCAATTATTTCCCTATGATTAATTTTTCCACTCTTAATCAGCTCTTTTACATCAGCACCGAAATATCCAGCTCTCTGAAAAACATAAGGTAATATAAAATTGGCAACAGCATCTTCGTCATCAGGGTAATTTATTAACTTAACTAATTCCTTGCCTGTCGACTTTTTATCTTCTAATAGGAGGTTTACATCCATTGCATTGTAAATTGATTCATATTCAATCATCTGCTTTCCATAATCTTTCTCCATTGAATCCATTAACTTTGAGAATACCGGATAAAGCTCTTTCTTTAACTTTTCTCCAAGTGATCTGGCTTCCTTAAGTTCCGACGATAGAAGCCTGTTCATAAGTCTGATATAGGATCTAGCGTTTCCTGATACTCCCACATTGGTGAGAGTGGCTGCTGGCAAAAGATACCTTGCTTCATCCAATGCCCTGCTTCTAATAGCATTGTTGTATGCTTTAACTAACACATCTGCATTCTCTATCTCTATTTCTTTAAGTCCCATTCCTTTTCCGTCAATTTCAAACTCTAATGTTTCAATTGGATATATTTTCTTCAATTTCTCTAACAACTTTTTTAATAGGATAGAATAAGTTTCGAAGAGGTAATCACATGCTTCATTGTATATCCTTAATAACTCTCCGCCCAATCCTATTTTTTCCCCTTCAATGTAGAGGAACCTTCCATTTACTTTTTCATCATATGGTACATACCTTGAGCTTTTTTCAATATATGATAAACCTATTCTATTGTCTTCAATTATTTTTGATACAATATTACTAACATTCTGAATTCCCACTTGGGCTGTAACCAGCTCCGCAATTGATTCATCTCCGTATTCAACAAAAACCCTTTCGTAAAAATTTTTTCCCCTTTCTGGATTGTCTTTGAATTCTTTTAACCACAGTTTCCTAAGATCTAGTTCCTTTGTTCTTGAATATCTGGACATCAATGCCCCTCTATCTATTTGCTCTTTTAGATTTATGATGAATACATCCTGATCCCAATTGGAGAATTCGCTATCGTACATCTTTTTCCCATGCTTATTGATTCTTCTGTAAAAAGTTTTTATCCAGTTTACTATCATAGGGCATGTTATTTAAGCTCACAAAAGAATCCGAAGTTTTACTGCAGGAAAGAGTCAGGACTTCAAGAATAATAGGATCAGATAAGACACTTGTACTTCATGGCGGCGGGAATACAAGTGTTAAGGGAGAAATCATTGATCACACAGGTAAAAGGGTCAAGGCACTTTTTGTAAAAGGATCAGGCTCAGATTTGGCTACAATTGATGAAAATGGATTTACAGCTTTGAGACTAGACGACTTGCTGAGAGCATCGTCCATTGAACAAATGACAGACTTAGAAATGACTGAATATTTTAAGGATAGCATGGTAGCCCCTGATCAACCTTCACCATCTGTGGAAACCTTCTTGCATGCCTTTGTACCATTTGAATTTGTGGATCACAGCCATGCCGATTACATTCTGGCCATAACCAATACCGACCTTACCAATGACAATATCTTGGACATATTAGGAAGAGATATTCTTATAATGGATTATGTTCCACCGGGGTTTCCATTGGCTAAGGAATTCATGAAATTGGCAAATAATTACAACCTTTCCGAATACAAGGGAGTCGTGTTAAGAAAACATGGCCTAATTACATGGGGTAAAACTGCTCAAGAAAGTCTTGACAGACACTTGGAGATAGTTAACAGGGCAAAGGATGAAATAAACAAAAGGTTCAATGGGATGGGAAAATTAGAATTGGAGAAAGATAAAATAGACAATATTATAACAAATCTGCCCAAAATAAGGGGCAAGCTAAGTTCCAAAAAAAGAAAAATACTCAATGTAGACTTGAAACCAGAGATCATTTGGTTTTCTACATTGCCAGAAGCCGAAGAGTTTCAGTCACTAGGGCCGGCTACACCTGATATGATTATTAGGACCAAATTTGAGTATGTCTATGCCAACTCCATTGAAGAACTCCCAGAAAAAATAGAGAAATATGCCGCAAGGTATGAAGAAGATTATAAAGAGTTCATAAATGGCAAATATCCGATGCATGACCCTTATCCTAACGTCATTATAATCAAAGGGCTAGGAATGATTACTTCATCAACTAACAAGAAAGAAGCTAAAATAATCAGCGAACTCATGGAACATAGTATATACGTTAATTTAGCAGCAAAGTCCTTTGGAAAAAATAAATTCATATCAAAGAAAGAAGGATTCGAAATGGAATACTGGTCGCTTGAGGAGGCAAAGTTCAGTAAGATCAGGAGACAGGAATTTGAAGGATATGTGGGCGTTGTAACAGGGGCAGCATCAGGCATAGGGAAATCAACATTCATTAAATTCTATGAAAATGGGATTATTCCTGTTGGTCTTGATTTAGATCTCAAGATCCTTGATCTTTCAAAGAGTTTGGGTAATTATTCAATGGGTATAGTTTGCGACATTACCAAAGAAAATGAAGTTACAGAGGCGTTTAATCGTATCGTGTTAGAGTATGGTGGTTTAGATATAGTTTTTAATAATGCTGGCTACCTGCATCCTGCGAAAATTGAGGAGATAACACTTGATGATCTAATGAAGCATATTAATGTTAATTCAATCGGTACATTCTTGATTACTAGAGAGGCTTTCAAGATTATGAAAGCGCAAAACATTGGTGGAAACTTTGTTTTTAACATAACTAAGAATTTAACTAATCCCGGGGCAGGAATGCTTTCCTATGGATCTTCAAAGGCTTTTGCAGCCCAAGTTGCAAAATATGTTATGATAGAAGGTGGCCCATATAAAATTAGAAGTAATATTATAAATCCTGATAAAATATTCAAAGATTCAAAGATATGGGAAGGAGGGGTGCTGGAAAATAGAGCAAAGACAAAGGGAATGACTGTTGAAGAATATAAAAAGTCCAATTTGCTCAAAATAGAAGTGTTGCCTGAACATGTTGCCAATGTTGTAATTGCTTTAATAAAGGATGACACATTTGGAGCAACCACAGGTGCTATGATCCCTGTAGATGGAGGAATAATTTAAAGCTGATCCATTGTCTCCTCAAGTACAAATTCTATCTTTCCTTCGTGCTTTTTATTATAATCCTTCATCCTTATAAACAGGGTTTTTTCATCATCATGCTCTACTACTAATCTAAGATATACATCCTTTCCGTCGAAATATTGAATTACCTCTAATGGAAATGAATAGTTTGGATCCTTAATTATGTTAACAAACGAAATTTCATTTACATGCCTAATATCCTCATATATTTTTAAAGTGCCGTTCCTAATTAACTTAGATTCTTTGATAATTCCGCCATGGCTGGTAAGGCATTCACTAAACCTTAGGGCTCTTTCTGTGTTTATATAAGGTTCATTTAACATGAGATAAAACAGATGCTTACATTTGTAGTGGGGAAAGTTTTCCTCTATATTAACATAATCCAATTCCCTTAATATGTAAACTTTTGCAGATTTACCGTAATTGAATTTTTTCAAATAATCATACAAAGAAGTAGGTTTCTTAATGTAAACGAGGTTCCAACTGTCATTTTTGTCCAAAAAATCCATAAGAATCTTGGTTATTGGTTCAAGAGATTCCTCCAAAGCCAAGAATCTGAAGTATAATTTCTTCTCATACATTAATGAAAATGGGTAGCGCATCACGCCCATTATAGATGAAATATTTGATAGGAACTCCACCTCATCTTTGCTGAAAGCTCCCAATTCGACAACTGTCCGACTACTTATTTCTTTAACTTTCAAATCCAAGGATGATAGCGTTTTTAAAATTGAATAATAATTTTGATTGTTCTTATTTAATTTAATGTATGAAATATTATCAAATGGATTATAAAAGAGTATGAATGATCCGAATCTTGATAGATTGCCTACTACATCCGACTCTGATATATCCTTAGAGATTAAAATTTCCCGGTCAAAAAGATTGTGAGATTGCTCCAAATTAATATTAATCTCTTCGGTCATTTCTAACTGCAAAGACATAAATCTTTTTTATTTAAAAATTATCTTTTTTTATGAATATTAAGGTAGGTGATATAGCCCCGGATTTTGAAACTCTGGATCATAAAGGAAACAAAATATCCCTTTCCAAATTGAGGGGGAAGCCTGTAGTTCTCTATTTTTATCCGAAGGATTTCACTTCCGGATGTACAACTGAAGCAAATGAATTCAAAGACCATTATGATGAATTTAAAAAATACAACGTTGAAATCATTGGGGTTTCAGTTGATTCGGCAGAGACACATAAGAAATTTGCGGAGAAATATGGGCTTCCTTTTATTTTGGGCGCAGACAACTCCAAGGAGATAGCCAAGAAATATGGAGTGCTTGGCCTGGCTACAGCCAAGAGGGTTACATTTATAATCGATAAAGATGGAAAGGTTGTGTATATTTTCGATAAGGTCAAACCGAAAGGACATGCTCAAGAGGTATTGGAAAAATTAAGAGAATTAAAATTAATTAATTAACTATCATTGATTTTTATTATTATCTTCCTTCTGGTTCTGAGAATCTTCGTTTCCTTTATTTTGAGGTTCCTCCTTCTTTCCCATGTTTCTTTCCCTTGATTTATTCATGAATCTTATTAGTGCGACAAATATAATGAAGAAACCATATGTAACCAAGAGGTAACTTATGGCTAAATCCTTAACGAGATAGAGCCATAAGCCCACAGGTGATACAAGAATTGGACCAAGCAGACCTAATTTTGTGCTAACTGTGGAGTTGGAACTGTGAAATGTCAGATTCAGGAATATAATGTAAATACTTCCCGATAAGTTGTTTAAACTGAGAGACGTTGTGGAGTTTTCTCCAACCTTATTAAATACCAGATTTACAATCTCTATATTCCTTGCATTGATCAAGTCATACAATCTTGCTGTTGCATTGTAAACCTCTGTTGTATTTAGTTTTATGAACATCTCAATTAAATTGCCTTCCTTAGTATAGTTAAAATAAACTGAATATGTCCCAAGAGAGTTCTTAATGGTTGTTATAGAATTATGAGGCGTACCTTCCAGGTTAAATGATATGGCTGCAACTGAAATTAGGAATGCTATGAATATGGCAATAAAGCCATAAAAAGCCCTATCACTGACTCTCCAGGATCCGGAATAATGAAAAATAACTACAAGTATTATCGGTATAAGGATGTAGATGTAATATAAATAAAATGAAAGGTATAATAGAAACGATGTAACGATTATTCCAAATAATAAGCCCTTAGCACCGTTTTGTAATCGATTACCCTTAATCCCTTCCCACATTGCAAGAGATAATGAAATATAGTTAATTAATATTCCCTCGATAACCATATGCCAAATTTTAATGATATTGGAATCTATTCATATTACTATAATCTCAAACAAGCTGGTGGGAAATTAAGAACCGAACCAGATGATTTTTATGTAGAGGAAATGATCAATGAAATTCCAAAAGATCCCGATGGGGAGAATCTAATTTTGAAGATTAGAGCTAAAAACTGGGAACATAATAGATTGATAAGATTCATTGCTAGGGCTTATGGTGTTTCCCCCAAGAGAATTGGATTTGCTGGGACTAAGGATAGGAGGGCAGTAAAAGTACAGTATATAAGCATATACGGCGCAAAATTCAAAGAAATAAACCTTCAAGACTTTGAAATTCTGGAATATTTTTATTCAAACAAAAGAATATATTTGGGAAATCATAAGGGAAATTTATTCAGGATAAAGATAAGGGATACTCAAATTGATATATTACAGGAAAATTTCAATCAAATTGCAATTAAAGGAATATTTCCCAATTTCTATGGCCCACAGAGATTTGGAAATTTAAGACCTGTATCACATCTCGTTGGGAGGGATATAATAAGAAGGGATTATAAAGAAGCAGCCAGAAAATTTATAGGTATGCCGGGTGAAGACAACTTCACCGATATAAGAAATGAATATTATGAGGATCCGGATCCGAAGAAATATGCTGACAGATTTCCGGAGGCTCTGGATTTGGAAAAGGCAGTTTTGATGCATCTCAGGGAACATCCTGAAGATTATGTTGGTGCCTTGAAAACGCTACCTCCAAGTCTCGTAAGTATGTTTATTCATGCCTACCAAGCTTACCTATTCAATAAAATTTTGTCTGAGAGGCTAAAAATCTCCAAGGAATTAGAAATTGGGGATGTTGTCAATAAAAATGGTAAATTTATAAAAGTGAATTCACTGAATTACTCTCAATTTAAAGAAGAATATATTAGAGGGGAAATTCAACCTACAGGATTGATAATAGGACATGAACAGGAATATGCATCGGGGATTCAGGGTGATATTGAAAGGAAGGTTATGGAAGAAGAAGGGGTTTCTTTCGTTGATTTTAAACTTCCATACAATTTGTCTTCCAAGGGTGAGAGAAGGAATATGTTTGAAAAGGCATCAGATATGAATATTCAATTAGATACCTTACATTTTATTTTGCCTCCAGGCTCTTATGCTACATCTTTAATGAGGGAAATAATGAGAATAGAAAATATGGCCAATTATTAATTAATTTTTCTAAAGATGGTATTACAGTCATTGCATTTGTAAATGTTATCGTATATTAATGTAGCATTCGTAGAATGGCAATTTGGACATATGGGAAACTGGGAAATCTTGATTCCTTCATTTTTGTTTTGCCCGTCTTTATATTTTCCAGTTACAAGCAAGTATATGTAATTCCCAGTAACTACCGCTCCGCCAAATATAAAGACTAAATATTCCAGACCCAGGATACCCTGAGTTGATGAAGTGGCGACGGGACTTCCCAGCGCAGTTGTTAGTATTGCATCAGATGCGTCTATAGAATAATGGAAAAGCACATCAGCAAATAGTCCGTACCTAAGATAAAGATAACCCAATAAAAATCCCCCTAGCATTGCCTGGGGAGTTTTAGACCAATCCCATGCTGTAGAGTGCGCTATACCAAATATGACCGAAGAAATTATCCATACAGTAATTTCTGGCTTCCCTAGTTTGTAATTTCCACCCCATATCATTCTATACCATGGTAATCTAATCCCCTTATATCTATAATATAAAAATAGAGGGATACCGATGTAAAGTACTCTTGAAATGAGCTCTTCATACAATCCCGCATTGGTTAGTTCATAGAAATTTATGTAAAATGGAACAGATGTTGTTATTGGTACATGAACGGGTTGCCCTATGGAATTTATAAATTCAAAATATACTATGGATAAGAATAGGTTAAATGCAAAAAATTCTGCAATTTTAAAAATTGCGCTATTTTCTTTAGTTGAACTCAGATTCAAGATAGCATAGATGAAAAATGCAGTTATCAGGAGCAATAAAAAAATCATGTAATAGTATGTGAATATTCCAGGAAGTTCAAACAAGGCCACGGGGATTGGTATTATTATGAATACTATGAAAGGAACGTGCAAAAACTGACTTAAAAGCATATTATAAATTTTTAGAGAGTACAGTACATCCAATAAAACCATAATTGTCCAAAGAAGTGCCATAAAATAAACGAAATATTTATATGCTCTATTCAAGAATCCTCACCTTCAATATATCAACAAGGTCAGAATAAACTGCAGCTGCTGATTCCCAGGGACCATCCTGATCCACAATTAATGTTTGTGTATTAAATAAATCTGTTGTAATTGTAAATGACATGCCTGCTCCATTGAAATCAAAGATTTTACTCTTTTCTGATTTTTCCACATACTTGATAGTAATTTTTGAATCTTCTATTTCTGATATAAGCCCCATTCCTGGCTTTACGTCCTCGATCTTTGCTAAATTTTCAATTTCATTCATCTTCATTCTTTTCTTGAAAATATAATTGTGTAAAATTAAAGCCTTCCTAGCTGAGTCAATACCAAGTAAATCATCTTCATAATTCCTTTCTGCTAGTCCTTCCTTTATTGCAATATCTAGCGCATCTCTAAAACTAAATCCATTTTCCATCATTCTGATTATGTATGAGGAAGTTGCATTAAATGCACCCGAAACTTTCTTTATCTTGGCTTTGGAATAATAATTGTCGATTGTGTTGAAAACCGGAATTGAACCGCAGACTGTGGCCTCAAATTTAAAAATTACCCCCATTTTTCTGGCATAATCAATGATATCAAAATTTTGAACCAGAATGCTTTTATTTGCCGTAACAACATGTTTTTTCTTTTCCATAGCCCTTTTGACATAAGTAATGCCCGGTTCACCGGATGGTGTGCTGCTTGTTACCTCTACCAGAATATCATACTCTAAATCTGCAATGGACTTGGCAATATCAATATCCTTTATTCTAAATTTTTCAGTTCTTCCGTTGAGCTTAGCTTCTAAAATCTCCTCGTTATCCTTAAACCCTTTATAAACACCCTTACTATCCGCTATAGCTATTATTTGAAATGAATCTCCGTATTTCTGCTGTAATTCGTTATTTTTTTCAGTAATTATTCTTACTAAATTGGTGCCTATGTTTCCGAATCCGACAATAAAAACCTTCATTTACTTGCCATAATTAAATGAGATATAAACCCCTTCCTTTAAAAAAGATTATTTTCTAGTTTTATATATTATTAATATGGCAGATGGACCTAGCCTCCCTTCCGTAGCTAAAAGCCAGGATGAATATATGGCAGCTTTGGAACTGTATGAGGACGGATATTATGATGAAGCTAAAAAGCATGCACTAAAAAGCCTGGAAATAAAGGAAAATTTTGACGCATTATCACTTCTAGTCGATATAGCCATAAAGAAAGGGGAGGAAGCAGAGGAATATTTAAAAAAACTTTCTGAATTATATCCCAGCAATCCAGAGACCTATAGAACCTATTTTAGGTATTACTTCAACAAAGACAAAGAACTTGCTTTATCCTATATAAATAGGGCAATATCAATTATAAAGAATCCAAAGTATTATTATGATAAAGCAAAACTCCTTTTTAGCATGGAAAGATACCTAGAGGCTCTAGCTTCGGTGGATCAAGCTATTAAGATGGAAAACAAAAATGCAAAATACTGGGCACTCAGATCAGAAATACTTTTAAAATTGGGAAGACTTGATGATGCTAGAATTTCAGGAGATCTAAGCCTGAAGCTTGACCAAAATTGCAGGGATGCTAGAATTGCCCTGGCAAGGCTCTACCTAGCTTTAGGCGATAAAAAGGAAGCCAGAGAGATTCTTTCTGGCATAGTAAATATGGAAAATGATGAAGAAGCAAAAAAATTATTTGACGAAGCCTTCTAAGCCCCAAATTTTTCAGCCTTGCCGGCATGACTTTTTAAAACCTCCATGAGGTCATTACCTCTTAATCTCAAAGTACCTAATCTACATTGACTTTCTCCAAAATTCTCTATCCTATCTTCCCTTGACCCTTTATAGTAAATTAATATTGGTACTGGATCTGATGAGTGTTCCTTGTATGTGGCTGGTGTAGAATGATCACCTGTAAAACAGAATAAAACATCATCCATTCTATTCAACAGGACTTTCCCAATCGCTTGGTCTATTCTTTCAATGAATTTCATTTTGGCAACAGGGTCTCCATCATGACCGGCAATGTCTGTACCTTTTACATTTACTATCACGAAATCTTCATTTTTTAGAGCGTCTAAGCCTGCATTCAGCTTGGCTTCAATATTCGTATCTAGAGAGCCTGTAACTCCGGGGGGAGTATAATTTTTAAGGCCTGCTAGAGTGCAAATTCCTGAAACTAATGCAACTGCGGCAACAAATCCTCCAGAAAATCCATGCAGATCCCTGAATTTCGGAATGTCTGGTACGATTCCTCCTCCTCTGAATAAAATGGCATTTGCAGGTGGCTCCCCCAGTTTTACTCTATTTTCATTTACGGGATGGGAATTTAAAATTTCGTGGCTTCTAATAAAGAATTCATTAAGTATTCTGGCAGTCATCTCGGCCTCTTTCTTTAGGGGTATAACTTCTTTGACTTTTAAACCCTCGTGATGAGGATCATTCTCAGAAACCTCGGGGCTTAAATCCTTCCCTCTAAGGACGAGAGCACCCCTATGTTCAGTTCCCTCCTTAAACATAATCTTTACTCCATCAATTTCCATGTTCAATGAATTTGCAAGCTTATCCGTATCCTTTCTAATTCTACCTGCCCTCCTGTCCCTTACAACAAATTCTCCATCCACTGTTGCAAAATTAGCCCTAAAGGCAATGTCACCTGGTTCAAGCTTTAGACCTGTCCCCAAAGCTTCGAATGGACCCCTACCAGTATAGTATTTCATTGGATCGTAACCCAGGTAGTTCAGGTGTGAAGTATCTGAACCTGGAATAATACCTGGCTTTATTGGATCAATTAACCCGACCATTCCATGATATGCCATTTTATTTAAATTTGGTTTATTGGCAGCTTCCAGAGGAGTCATATCATTTAGAAGTTTAGAAGGTCTATCACCTAAACCATCTGCAATTAGAAGGAAAATTTTCATGCTATGCGATTGATATGGAATTTATATAATTAACCATGCCAATAAAGTTCCAATTACAGCTGAAGATAGATTAACCGTATACTTATCCATTAAGTTCCTATTTTCGAAAATTTCTCCTAATATGGAATCGATTATATTTCCAATGAAACCAATTATTCCGGCAATTAATGCTAGATTTAGATACTTATCAAATGGCAGATAATAAGATATCTGAAATATTGATAAAGAAAGAAATGAAAATAGTATGGAGAAAACCAGGGAAACAACCGTACCCAATATGGAAACAGCACCGTTGGTTCCAGGAATCGCCCTTTTCAAAGTTAATATCATAAATGTATCGTGATCCAAAGAACCTATTTCTGATGCAGATGTATCTGACAAAATTACTCCCAGTGAAATCACAAAAAGGACAAAAGTTACCACTGGATTCGAATAAAATATATTCATAATGGAGATTGCAGCCGGGGCCAATCCTGCTGCAATGACGTTTTTAGCACCCCTCTCGCCTTTTAATCCCTCTTGTAACTTCTTCTTAGATTTTTCTTTAATTCCAAGCATTGTGGCTATATAAGATAAACCAAGGAAAACAAATAGTATCACGAAATATATAACTCCCCCACCAATAATTACAATAATTCCTATTATTGCAGCAGAGATAGCTCCACCTTTATTGAATGCTTGGGTTTTGATGCCCATGTAGTAGAGTAAAGGTATAATGGGTAGCAATAATAGATTATAAACATCAAACATTAGATCTACACTTAAATCCATTATTATATTAATATCTTCCAGCTTTTCAGCCTTATACCGGATTGTTCTTCATGCCTTCTATAACATATCCATTATTTTCATAGCTAGTATTATGAAGTCTGATTTAATTTACGTATCATAAAGATTATTATAACATTAACAATGAAGTGCTATGCCTGGTGAAAAAGTATCAAGATGTGAGGAACATGGTTATTACAGGGGAGATTTCTGTCCTATCTGTAATAGGCCAGGCAAAGTACTTTTATATGAAGATGAAACCGAATCGCTTGGAAGGTTGATAACTGGAATATTGAGACACAATGCCGAAAAGTATCATTTAGATATGGATCCAAAAGGTTACGTTAGAATTGATATGCTATCCCTTGAAATAAGAGATTCTCATCCAAGGAAATTTCACTTTGTTAGGCCTGCGCATATAGTAGCAATAGCAAAAACTGACCAGAAGGGGAGATATCAATTATCTCCTGACAATAAATATATTAGGGCTACCTACGGACATTCTGTTGAGGTAGATTTGACTGACCTTCCTACAGATTCAATACCTGAAAAGTTGTATTATCCGACGAATTCTGAAGAATTTGAAATTTTTAAAGAGAATGGCATTATGCCAGCAGACAGAAGGTGGGTTCATCTATCTGGTACGGAGGAGAAGGCTTATATTGCAGGGTTATACCACTATGATAAGCCTATGCTTCTTGAAATTAATACATCTAAAGTGTTGGAAAGCGGGGAGAAAATATATAGGGCAGGGGATGGAGTTTACATAACCAAATATGTTCCACCCAATGCTTTCGGAGAGCCGAAAGAATTTAATGGAAAAATAGATACCGGTACTCTAGAAGAAATCAGGAAATCAAAAGAGATAAAACAAAAGAGAAATTTTGAGGGCTGGTAGATCAGCGGAAGATCGCCTGCTTTGCAAGCAGGAGGTCGGGGGTTCGAATCCCCCCCAGTCCATAATATTATTAAATTCTGACTAAAAATAAATGCTTGCAATTTTTTGAGGGTGATACGGAACTATAATATTGAATATAACTTTCCATGTGTCTAGAAGGTTATCCATTTCTAATGAGTTTTCCATATTGAGGAAGCTTTGAATTAGATATATTATGCATATTTGAATATAAATAGAATCTGAAAATAAAGGATATTATTCCGATATTTCGAGATTCAATTTAGGAAAGAGTTCTGATAGACCAATCTTAAAAAGCATTCATAATAATACACTCTTAAAATCAATTTAGGCTTTTTGATGCCAAATAAAATTTTTCCATTGCATTGTGGTAAGGTTAAGTCCCGATTTCAATCAGACGTAGATTACAGTAAAGATACACTGGTACCCATAAGTTGAAGATTCCAGATAATGCCCAGATAAAATTCAATGATGGAGATTCTGCAAAACATTTTCGGTCAGTCGAAATAAGAATTGAGTGAAAGCAAAAAGAAAATCTGTATTTGCTTTTTTTATTGGATATTTCAATTGTTTTGATTAGATTATATTATATTATAAAAATATTATAACATAATCATAATAGATAAAATTAAATACTTAATATTTTATTATTATAATATGAAGTTCTGCCCTAAATGTGGAGCTCAAAATGTAGATGAAGCAATCTTTTGTACCTCATGCGGCAATCCATTTCCAACACAAATACCACCGGTGAATTCATCACCACCTCCTTACCAGAGCAACCCTCAAAATCCTCCTTTGAACAATAATCCCTATCAGCAACCCTCAGGTCAGCAACCTCAGTATGGTTATCCTCCATATAGGATGCAAATGAACAGGAACTTTCCACCGCCACAACGTTCATTCTAATAGCATTCATATTTTCAATAATCTCAATAGTTTTGTTCTTAATAGCGGCAATAATTGAGGGAATAAGTATTTCATACATTAACTCTGTATATGCAAGTTATGGAATGAAACCACCTTTAATGACTGGGGTATATGCTGCAATGATTGCATACTTTGTAATGTTTATATTCTCCATAATCGTAATGATAAGGTTAAGACATATCTACAATCTTCTTAAGATGGGCAATACACAACAGGCTTATATGCTAGATTCAGTACTATGGGGAGTGCTTGGTTTAATCTTTTCTGGATTGATTACAGGTTTGTTCATGCTACTTGCCCGACCCCATATTAAGAATGCTGGAGGATTCTAATCATTGCTACAAAAATAAATTTTATTTTATTATCCTTTTATAAGATAAGGGATGGTCAATCCGCAACAAGTTGCTTTCAAGGACATATAGAGCATTATGTTCGTGACTTATGCAAACTTAGAAAAGGATTGCACAGCTGAATTCTGTATTTGTAACAACTGCAATTATTCTCAGGATTTTAGGCTCGATCACATTCTATGAACCTTTGATTTTGTCAGGATTAAGTACCAAGATATGTTTGGGTTTCTTTATATTCCTCATTATGCTGATTTGTTTTACAGGCATCCCATTTGGAAAAATTCTTCGCAACGTTTTGAAATTTCATAAAAATGCTTCTATGTGGACTGCCCCTGATGCTTCTTTAAATAACTATGACTATTCTCGCAACCCCATATGTTCACAGTTTCTAATATTCCTGATTCTAAGGTTCATTCAGGGTACATCGTGTTTTTTATGGAGATTTTTTCGATTTCGTATACATTTATGTTTAAATAAAAGGAAAGAGCCATTGCCTCTGCTGTATCAAACGGTGGGTTCCAGGCAGATGTAACCCTAGGTTCAATTCTTGAACTAGGCTTAAATTCAAATGAAACTTTTTTAATAGTTCCTATAATTGGATAATAAGTCTTATTCCTTTCATTTACTTGCTGAAATTAAAGAATATGATTTCAAAAATAAATCATATACCACATATAAATTCAAATTCACCTGGATATATGGCTTTCTTTGGATGACTATCAAGGGTTTTAACCTCACCTTTGCAATAATAATTCCATTGTATCTTGACAAATATTCCCTCGCAATATTTGGAATAGCAATGTCTATTTTTGGTTATCGGCATACTTTGGGAACTATTTCTTGAGAGTTATTGTGTATTTAATTTACAAAAAAGGAAAAGTTTCTCTTCCTTTAATTATTGTCGGAATTTTAGGATTTGCAGTCTCAGTTCCCAGATTCATGATTCATAATTCTATATCTTATTCCAAATAA
>JAFMDN010000048.1 GCA_017857235.1 Methanobacteriota archaeon | reverse complement strand
GGGATCAAAGATTTTGAAATACGATAATTAATAATTTATAGGGTAAATAAATTATCCGTAAATGAATGGAGCAACAATCAGAAATAGTTTAGGCATTGTTAAGAATCATTATATCAATAAAACGTTAAGATTTAAAAAATGCTCGGTTAGAGAATTAAAATTCAAAAAAAAAAGCTATACTTATACACGATGTGAATTGAAAAGAGCGATCTTGAAATGAAACAGATGAGGAACATATTATATCTTGCCGCGATAATAATTATCACAACATTCACTGCAAGGGCCAGCAACAATATGATCTCAACAACAGTTCCACTCTTGGCTAAATATGTATTATTTTTACCACAGTATGTAATCGGAATTCTTGCTGCCATAAGCTCGGCTGCCTCATTTATAACCACCATTTTTATTAATGCAAGGCTAAATTCCAAGCAAAGGAGAGATCTATTCATTATTTCATCATTAATCTATGCCATCACAATTCCATTATATGCCTTCTCCAATACTCTATTCTTATGGGTTCTATCAATTCTAACGGGCGCTAGTTTGGGATTAATAATGCCGAATATTATAACAGCGGCAAGCTTATTGGAGGATAGAAAACTTAGGGAAAGGATAATAGCACTTTATACTTTGACACTGAGCCTAAGCCTAATCGTCGGCCCCGCAATAGAATCTTATTTGCTTAAATTCCTAAATTTACGAGAAGTTTTCATATATTTCTCAATTTTTGGTTTTATACTTTTCATAGCCTCATTTTATTTGGAATTTCCAGAAGAAAAGCATTACAAAGGTAAGGCTAAAGTTTGGAACAATCAAGGATTCAGGGCAGCTATTTTCAACATTCTAATTTATAACATACCTTTTGCAATTATTACTACATTTATAGGTATCTATGAAAAGGAAACATTCAATATATCTCTTTCAGAAGTAACATTGGTGTATTCGTTGTTCTTTTCTGTATCTTTTTCTACCCGTTTGTTCCTTTTCTTAAAACCACCTGAAAGAATAGTTTTACAGATGTTTATGACCGCAATTCTAACAGGATTGGGTCTTATTTTAATATATATAGCTAAAGATTTCTCCTTATTTTTAGTGGGAATGGCTCTGCTTGGCGTACCGCATGGGTCTGCATATCCTCTATCAGTGATGACCATTGGCAGGTCATTTAAGATTGAAGAGAGAAATGTGGCGAATTCTAATTATTTTTCAGTAATGATGATAATAGGAATACTGGTCCCGATAATAAGCGGTTATATAATATCAGATTTGGGCTTTGGTTTCATCTTCTTATTATTGATAATTTTCGTATTTATATTTCTCATCTTGCTGTTAGGTGCTGTTCGATCCCAGGAATTTAAAAATATTATGGAGAATAATCTCTCTTAATCCCCTCCATAATTTTTTTCATGATGTTAATTGACTTGTTTGCTAAGTAATAAGTGATGAATGCGAAATTAATGAGAGCAATTGCTATTAATATGTACCTAACTGAAAAATCGAAATTAGGAGAGAAGAGGTATACTCCGCGGTATCCAAGATATGCTAATAATAGAAATCTGATAAAAAAACCTACAAAATTACTTACTGTAAACCAAAACAAGTTCATCTTGAGTGTTCCTGCAGCAACAGATGTGATGTGTTTTATGAAAGGAATGAATGTTGCAATGAAAACAGCCATTGCTCCGTGTTTTTTAATCCATATCTCAGGTTCGTGGAATTCTTTAACTTTCACTCTAAAAATATTCAAAAATTTAATCACAATGGGCCTACCTGCAAACCGTCCTGCCAAGTAATCCAATTCCATTAAGAGAAGATCAGCCAGGCTGCTTATTATTATTACCAAATAAAGGTTGAAAAATCCCAAATATGAAAGATATCCCAAAAATGGAACAATAATATAGTCTGGAAATGGTGAAAAAGCAACCAGTATAAATACACTTAGATATGTTAGAAAATTTAATTTATCGAGTGGAAAGTTAAAACCTGTGGTTTGTTTTGGCACATTCATAAAATGGAAATAGCCGTTCAACAAAAATATCATAGATGTTGCAAAAATTATTAGAGACGATACAAACATATAATATCCATACTTGCTGAATATACCAAAATTCCGCGGATCAATTTGTAAAAGAATTTCCGTTATTCTAATTTTACTTAGTCTTGCAATTTCATTAATTCTATCTTGCGGTTTCATGATTATTTGTTCTAGATTAATAATGACTAGTTAAATTAAATGGACAGATATGTTAATTTAAATTCAGATTAAATTAGCATTTAGGGAAATTTTCAAATATTTTTACTTATGATAACTAATGTTAGAAATAAGTTTATTCAATTTCAAAAAGTTTAAAAATTGTTAATTTATATGTAGATTTATGATAAAATCAGCCGTTTTTGGAGTTGTTATCATTGCAACAATTTTGCTTATTGCAGGTTCTTCAGTATATGCATACATTGGAAGTCAACGTGTCAATCATATAATAGATCAACAAGTAACAAACGGACAGGCAAATCAAAATTCAACACCTATAATGTTAGTTGCTTTTCAGCACGAATTGGTTTCACACAATACCACCACAGTTTCATCTGGCTACGTCAATTTTCCAAATGGGAATTTTAGCAAAATAATACTTTATTATGAGAACATCTATAAAAGCAACCCCTGGGATTACAGTTATGCAATTGTATTGAATGGAGTTCAAGTAGCTTCTGGTAACACATATGAGATGCAGAATACAACAGTATCAGAAAATATTACAGATTATTATTCTATTTTGGTGGGGAAAAATGTTTCAGTAAAGGCATATACAGCTGAATGGGAACCAGGCTATGCAGCTTACCAAAGCGTATGGTTTATTTTATATCCTGGAAAGAAACCAGCTACATTGCCAGACACAATTGTTCCAGTTTTAAACAATACCGGCATATATACTCCCAAAAATCCAATCCCAAATAATGTATTAATTCCCTACAACGTCACAAAAACTTATACAGTTGTCTTCCCAGATAATACAACCGCTGGTTACTTAAATCTATATGCACTTCAAAATGGAAACGATGAGGGATGGTATGCAAATCAGCCTCCTTTTAGAGAATTTGTTATTTCAGTAAATGGGACAGTAATCGCAAGAATATGGCCATATCCAAATGTTCAAACTGGTGGATGGAATCTATTCAATTGGCAACCAATACATGCAATTGGAGCCCTTTTAGATAAACCATATGTATTTAACATAAATCCATACGCATATCTCTTAAGAGGTCAAAAGGTTGTTAATCTTACAGTTGTTAATGATGAGGATCAATGGATAAGAGTTGGATTGAATTTCATGTTATATACTGGACAAAATTACACATTCTCGTCCAGTGGCAACTGGACAATGAATAATATTTATAATCAAACACCTCCAACAAATTTAACATCGCAAAGTATACCTAGCAATGCCACCTGGTTGAATGATACCGATTATGTATGGGAGCATTTGGCAATAAAAACAATCTATTATTATCCGCATTACGTAACAGTGGAATATGAAAATATAACAAATCATATTAATGCTTTAAGCAAGATGTATGATCCAAGTTTCAATATTGTTTTACCTTATGGCACCGGCTATATACTCCTCTTTAATCAGACTTTCTCATATAAAGATTATATTAATACCAGTTATGTGCAAACAATCTACAATTCAACGGGAATTTATAAGCAAAGCAACTATGCATCAATGATATACTATATATCAATGAAGTTCACTTACGATATATTACTTGCTAAGAATGGTACAATAACGGGGATTATAGTATCGGATAACATAATACAACAGAGATTTATTCAAACCAATGTAATATATCAGAATAATTCCCAGAGCTATGTGAGAACAACTCTTAGTAATGATATTGTATCCGGTTCAGGAAATTTCCAAGGGGTAATAGTTAATGGAGTCATAGTCAATCTAACATACAACTATGCATATACATCTAGGGTAAATATCTATTATACATATGCCACATGGACTCCTGGGCAACAAACATCGTCCTATGGTTATGAGCAGATTTTAGAAGCAATAAACAATTCCAAGGTTAGTAGGGATGGAGTACTTGTACTCAATGAGACTATAATTCTCTAAGTAGAATTAAGGAGTGCTAATTTTTTAATCATTATTTAATTTCTTTTTGTAAACGGAATAGCCCCGGGCAGATTCGAACTGCCGTCGTCGGGTCCAAAGCCCGA
>JAFMDN010000025.1 GCA_017857235.1 Methanobacteriota archaeon | reverse complement strand
TTTTGATGCTGATTTAATACTGGATAAGGTTAATGTTGTAATTTTGCAGCATCTTACGTTCAGACCATTTTCATTACACTTAATCTTAAAGAAAAATCATAAAGGTGTGGACCGTAAAATGTCAATATCTTTTATAGTTTCAATCTATATTTTTATCGATAGTTTTGCGATTAAAAATTCAACTGAGAAATTGGCAATCATAATTATGAGAATGATCGATAATAGATACACGATAATGTTAATGATATTTGCCCTGTTAGTTATATTTGCACGTTTCAATTTTCTTTTTTACACTAGTGCGAATTCCCGCCATTATTTCTATAATAAATTAACTATCAAACTAGAGGAATTGAGATAATACCTATCACATTTATGCAGAGCTACGTAACATTAGCCGAATCTAAAATTTTCTATGAATTTTTCGAGGATATAAACAATTTAGGATCTTATGTAGTTACCTAATATGACTTAGGCTTTACCTATAAATCTGGACTCAATAAATAATGTAATTTTGAAGTCTGAGAAAATGTATCTTTATTCTATTATAAAAAGAACATACTTAAAAACGAACGTCATAACGTTTATATCGTATTGTGAGACAGGGAAAATTGGTATTGATTAGATGCTCCAATTCAAGGTTACTAGTCCATTATTGCTATTAGCAATATATCATTTCTGAAATATTATTCACCCGCTTAATAGAATTTTTCTTGTAAATAATTCAAATTTCCGGAAAAATTCTGGTAAAATAGAAAATAGAAAATCAAGATCGTCCTTTCTAAATGCCCTTAATGTCCTTAATAGCAGCACATATATTATGAATCCAAGCAGTATTAACATGAATAAATGGAGAACAGAATAATCTACAATACCCTTAATAAAATACAACAAAAGGAACACCGAAAATCCTGATAAGTAAATTTTTCCTATTTTCCTTAAATCAATCATTAATATTCTAAACCTTTTAGAAAAATAATATAATAACAGGAAGGAAACAACTGATATTGATGAAAATCCAATTGATGCTCCTACGATTTGAAACCTTGGTATCAGAATGAATGAGAGAATTAGGTTTGAGAATAGGGCAGAAGTTGATGTGTATAGAAAAACCTTGGTCTTCTTAATTGCCTGGAGCCCTACAGATAGTACATTACCCGCGACAAATATGGATGAAACTGTTAGAATGATCTCAATCGGCAAAGAACCGCCTTCATAGCTTTTATTTGCCAATAATAACAAGATATACGAAGAGAGTGCGGCGGTTATTAGTGCTAGCGGCAAATATATTGCCGCAAGTATCTCAATACCTTTCGCAATTGTAAATCTTATTTTATCGTGTTCATTTTCTCCATACATATATGATATCTTTGGCAACAAAATGGAATTTATAGGGGCTATTAAGAATGAGATGGCAGATATCATAAGCAATGAAAAATTATAAATACCTAACTCAGAAAGATTTAACAAATATGAAACAATAAAACGATCCACATAAGTTGCACCGTATCCTATCAGGGAAGAAACAAATACAGGAAGTGAATAAATAAAGAGCGAACTCAAGTCAAAAAACTTTTCGTCTACAGTCTTAATATTTTTCCTAATTCTTTCCAAATTTATAAAAAACCCTAATGAAGATACTGCATATCCTATAGACCATCCAATAACTATCCAATATAAAGCATGGAATATTATTAAAAAAGCAATAGGGGTTGAATAAGCCAAAATTAGGCCTGTTATACTCCAAATCGCCTGTGTTTTAAACCTCTGTAACCCTATGAGATTTGATCCCAATATTCCCGATTGCAGGAGAAAAAACAGGTCTACCCCACTTAGTTTGATCAGGAGTATATATTTGTAAGTATGGAAAAATAAATTGGCCAGAGGATAACTGGCAATATATATGAAGATTGCTCCAGTTAGCCCGAGTATTCCACCCAGCAACTCAAATCTTTTAATCATATTTTTTATTAAATCGTGCTCTCTTCTTCCCATATGATATGAAATAAAATGCTGCATTCCAACACCGATGCCCAGGCTAAATACTATATTAAGAAGCGAAACCAAAGCTAATAAGAGAGAAACTGTCCCCAGCAATTCTGAATTGTAGAAATGTATGATGTAAATATAAAATAAGAATCCTGAAAGAACGTTTACAATGGAATTAATGTATTGGAACAGTATTCCTGTACCTAATTCACCTTGTTTGGCGTAATCTTGCATTCGTTTCATTAATATCCTCGTGAATTAATAGATTCCTACTTTGGAACATATTTTAAATACTAATTTTAATAAACGAAAAGTAGAAAATTAACTTACCCGCAATTAATTTTCAGCTTTCTTATTCTTAGATTTTCTCAATAATTAGATTATCTTTACCGTAATTAGAATTATTACAATTCAAATTCCAGAATTTGAGAATATAACTTTTCCGTGGTTCTGGTATGATATTAGGTTTTTATTGAATAAATAAAAAACAAATTCATTTGCTGTTAACCTACCTTCATGGATAAAAACCCACACCTTATTATATATACAAAATATACATCTGATCCGATTATGCGGATAACAGGTTATTGCGAAATTATGCCATACCCCCGTACTGAAGCTTGGAGGTTTTGAAATCTCAGTTATCCTCTGTGTTGCCCTTTCGGGAGTATCGGTGCTCTCCTTTCACTAATTTCTGTATATTTGCAATTGACCTATGCTTTCCACCAAAGGGAAACACAAAGCTATTTTAAACGAAGAATTAGCGTAGGCATGGTCAACTTGTCTACAAGTTAGATACTTTAATGATTTTCCTTCCTGATCCCTATTTTTTCAAAACTGAGAGAAGTCCTTCGATATTTTTTAGCTCCAACATAGGTTATGAGAATTCCTTTAATTTCGCCACCTATTCATGGAATTGTATTAGTACTGAATATATCCCTTTCAAAATTAATTTCCCCCATGAAATGAGGAACTTTCTTACTGATTTTCTGTAATGTCAATTATACCACTTGATAGTTCCAATGCTATTAGAGGGTCAATATTATTAACCACTGTTGATACTAAATTCCAACCATAAGAATACCTTCATATTACATAATTAGGATTGCAATTAACTAAAACTGGGATAATGCCAAAAAGGATTTTAAAAGAAATTATTAAATTAAACACCATCAATTCTGAGATCTCTTTGATTTATGCATCGATAATTCAACGCGAAATTCGAGTTTGACCCAATTAGTTGTTAAAATTAATTAGTTGAATAATTTAGCATAAAAAATTTTAATATTAAAGTTATCTCGAACCTATGCAGTATAAATATACTGTATTGACTAATACAATGCTTGGCGCACTAATGGCTTCAATTAATATGAACATTGTGCTAATCACATTACCTACAATCTTCAGGGGGTTAGGAATAAATCCATTTGCCCCTGGTGAATTTACATATCTGCTTTGGATATTAATGGGATATAGTATAGTTCTTGCATCTATTTTGGTAACATTTGGCAGGATTTCAGATTCATATGGAAGGGTCAGAATGTATTCCTTTGGCTTCATTATTTTTACAATAGCCTCAATACTTCTATCTATAGTTCCAGGCAATTCTGGAAATAATGGTGCCCTTGCTTTGATATTACTCAGAATATTTCAGGCAGTCGGAGCAGGATTCCTCATGGTTAATAGTACTGCCCTTCTAACCGATGCATTCCCACCAAATGAAAGGGGAAAGGCTTTGGGATTAAACCAGATATCTTTTGTTGTCGGCTCATTGTTGGGCATAATTTTGGGAGGGTTCCTATCCGGCTATGATTGGCATCTTGTTTTCGTCGTTAACGTTCCTTTTGCCATAGCTGGAACCTACTGGTCATTGACTAAATTAAAAGAAACTTCTGAGAGGATTAAGGTACCGATAGATGTACCAGGAAATTTAGCGCTAGCTGGAGCTATGATCTTAGTATCATTAGGTTTAACATACACTCTAGAACCATATAAGAACTCTCAAACTGGATGGAGTAATCCTTGGGTTATTGCTGCCTTAACAATAGGGATAATTCTCTTGATTGCGTTTATATTTATTGAAAGGAGAGTTAAAAATCCACTGTTTAATCTATCCCTGTTCAAAATCAAGCCATTTCTTTTCGGCAATCTCAGTTTACTATTGGGTTCATTGGGAAGAGGAGCTGTAATGTTCCTCGTTGTAATATGGCTGCAGGGGATTTATCTCCCGTTACATGGTTTTTCATACACAGAAACTCCATTGTGGGCAGGAATTTACATGCTTCCAATGCTAATTGGAACTGTGATTTTTGGCCCGATTGGGGGTATGCTTACTGATAAACATGGTGCCAGGCCTTTTGCCACTTTGGGGATGATTATTTCAGCATTAGGCTTCTTCTTACTCACCCTCCTGCCCTATAACTTCAATTTATTGGAATTTGAAATTGTCTTATTCATAATCGGAATTGGAGGTGGATTATTTGCCTCACCAAATACAACAGCTATAATGAATGCTGTTTCATCCAAAGACAGAGCATCCGCTAACGGTATGAGAATGACAATAAACAACATAACCTCGACAATCAGCATGGCAATATTTTTCTCCATAACTATAACGATATTCTCACAAGATCTGCCATCCGCGATATATAATACCTCAGTATCTTTAGGTCTTCCAAAACAACTTGCTACATTCCTATCACAAATACCACCATCCGGTGCTTTATTCGGTGCCTTCCTTGGAATTAACCCGATTTCTGTAATCCCCCCTAATGTTCTTTCTTCAATTCCTCCTAATGTTCTTTCTAAAATTAATTCCAGTTCTTTCTTACCCAATATTTTGGGTCCATCCTTTATTAAGGGACTTGACTTATCTCTCTTTATCGCAATAATAATGTCTATACTGGGAACCATATTCTCATGGTTTATGGGGGAGAGATACGTCCATGAGGAACACGGTTTAATTTCCAAAGATACCATTAATAATGTTATAAAGGAGGAGATTCCCCATGGTAAATGAACAAAATGAAGAGCTCCTGGAACAATACCTCTCTCTTAAAAAGAGTTTTACTAAATTACATAAATTAGCTATTTCTGGAGCCGATTACAATTTAAATAATGCTGAAATATTGATGATAATGAAACTTGAACCAGATAGGGAACTGACCCTTTCCAAACTATCAGAAGTCACGGGCTTCTCAAATACAATGGTAACTTTTACAGTAGATTCCTTGGAAGAAAAAGGTCTCATAAGGAGAATCAGAGGCAATGACAGAAGGATTTATTATGCTAAACTTACGGAGAAGGGAAAGGAGAAGTACTTAGAATTAAGAGAGAAAATGAGAAATAAAATTAGCGATGCATTTGATAAATTAAAACCGGAAGAAAAAGAACAGTTTTCAAGATGTGTAGAAACTATTAGCGCACTTCTAGATAAAATTACTTAATTCCTGGTCTAAAAATGAAATGCATAGTGATACTAGGATGTAAACAGAATACGTCTAAATTGAATAGTGAGCTGATGAAAAGGGCAGAAAAGGCGATATCCCTTTTTGATAGTAATTCCCTTATTATCGCCTCGGGTGGGAACACGAATGGAATCAAAGCAGAATCTACATACATCAAAGAATACTTGATTGAAAGAGGTATCCCGAGCAATAAGATTATCGAAGAGAACCTAAGCCAAAATACTTTCGAAAATGCGAAATTTTCAATAACTTTAATCAAAGAAAAGGGATTAATTTGCTCAGAATTAATTGTTGTAACTTCCTGCTATCATAGCATAAGAGCAGGATTTATTTTTAGGAACATGTCAGATATTCCTGTAATGACAGAATGTGTTAACTATGAAAGATCGGATTCAGATGAATCTAAAAAATTCTTAATTGATGCTTTAAGGATTTACAACAGGATTATTTAGTTGATTTTCATAAATAAATTAGAATGAGACCTTCTTGGGATGAATATTTTATGAGGATGGCATTCATGGCAGCGAGTAGATCCACGTGCACAAGACGTAAAGTTGGGGCTGTTATTGTAAAAGATTCGAGGATTATTTCAACAGGATATAACGGTCCTCCTACTGGCTTACTCCACTGTGATGTTACAGGCTGTATAAGGGAAACATTGAATATACCCTCAGGCGAGAGACATGAATTATGCAGAGGTCTACATGCAGAACAGAATGCCATAATTCAGGCAGCATCAAATGGAACATCCATCAAAGGTGCTAAAATATATGTCACGACTCACCCTTGCGTTGTTTGCGCCAAAATGCTCATAAACGCGGGAATAGAAGAAATTATTTATGCCGATGGTTATCCGGATGAATTGGCAGAACTCATGTTAATTGAAAGCAATATGAAAACTAGGAAATATGATATTCCAGAAAACTTCAAAAAAATACTTTTTGGGGAGGAAGAATACCTATTAAAAAATGGCGAGGATTAGTATATAGATAATGAATTTAAACCTTATGGGAATATTAGGGATATGGTAATCGAAAAATACTTGGAACTAAGTGGAAAGAAAGTCCATTATTTTGAAGATGATATACCAAATCCTGTTATGGATATAATTTTCCTTCATGGGAAATCGTTCAAGGCTCAAACATGGGTAGATCTGAAACCCTGGGAATATCTAAATCGGGAAAAAATAAAAGGGATTTATGTAGATATACCGGGCTGGGGTAATTCTGAACAAAACGACATATACGATGTAAATTCTACTGACTATTCAGGGATGTCAAAATTTATAAATGATTTTTCCGAATCTCTTGGTTTAAAGAAATTTAACCTATTGGGGGCATCATTCAGTGTACCTTTTGTCTTAAGATTTGCATTAGACAGGCCCGAGAAAGTGCAAAAATTGATCCTTGTTGGTGGAGTTTATGCAAAGGGAATTGAGGATAAATTGGAAGAAATAAGAATACCTTCCTTAATAATTTATGGCGGGAATGATACAGTTGTGGGTTTAGAACCTGCAGAAAATTATTCAAAGATATTGCCCTTAAATAAGAAAGTTATCGTAAAGGGTGCACGACATCCATTATATCTTGATAAGCCTAAGGAATTCTTTGAACACCTTATTGAATTTTTAAAAGAAAGATAATCCCTCTTATAAGATAAGTCAATACAATATCTCTATTCTATATCTTTTTTTATCGGTCTATAATTTTCAATTCTAATCAAATAAATCAATCATGTGATTATAAAGCGAGTTTGATTTAGTCTTAAGAATATGCAGAAATCAATAGATTTTCAAGGATAAAATATAAAATAAAATGAAATTAAAAAACGTCTAGGTACTCAATTACCTGCTTATATGCATCATCTATTCTCTTCATTTGATCCTGGGTTAACCTCCAACCGCTACTCTGCAGATTTATAATTGCTTGATCTCTGTTCTTTGCCCCCGGGATAGGTACAACTCCATCATGACTAATTAGCCAATTTATAGATATCTGAACTATGGATTTTCCTATTTCACCTGAGATTTCCTTCAGTACCTTTACCATCGGTTGCAAAGCCTTCAAATTCTGTTCACTAAATAGCTTATTAGACTTACGAACGTCATTATTATCAAGCATTATATGATCATATTTTGAAGTCAGAAGACCCTGTGCTAGAGGGCTATAAGCAATAATTCCTATGTTTTCCTTTATTTGATATGGCATAATTTCCAATTCTATTTCCCTCTGAAGCAGATTGTATCTAACCTGATTTGAAACTATGTCTATAGTTGAAAGATATGACCTTGCCTCCTCCATCTGGCAAACAGAAAAATTTGATAAACCTATATACCTAATTTTACCATTATTAACTAACTTCTCCAAAGCTTTCATTGTGTCTCTCAAAGGAGTATATATGTCCGGCCAGTGTATTTGATAAAGGTCTATATAGGAAGTTTGCAACCTTTTTAGACTTCCTTCTAATGCTCTTTCGAGCAAATCTGGTCTGAGATGGTTTCCTGATACTTTAGATGCAATGATTATTTCATCTCTTATGTCCTTAACTGCTTCTCCAATAACAATCTCTGAATGACCATCTCCATATGCTTCAGCTGTATCAATGAAGTTTAACCCCATTTCAATAGATGTTCTTATTGCTTCCTTTACATCCCTGTCAAATACTTTCCCCCATCCCTGGGCTCCCGCCTGCCAGGCACCTAGCCCAATGCTGGAGACTTTTAGATCAGATTTTCCAATAGTTCGATATTCCATAAACCCTGTATAATAGCTTTTATAATTAAATTTGCCTTACAAGATGGAAATGAAGATCATAAAGAATGAAGTACCCTTAACCACTGAATTCCTTCCAGATAGAATAACTGGAAGGGAAAATGAGATAAATTTAATCAATAAATTAATGTTTACATCCGACGCACAAATAACTGTATTGATTAAGGGAAGACCTGGAACTGGAAAAACCTTGTTGGCTAAATTCTTAATGAAAATGCACCCTGAATTCAATGGGAAATATGTTAACTGTTATGTCTCAAATTCTGATAGACTGATTTTATCAGAAATTGGGGGGAAAGATTACTGGAGAGGCGGGGATTTTCAATCTTCCAGTATTGAGAATATAGTTAAGCAGATTTTCCAAAAAGAAAACAGAAAAAATTTAATTGTACTTGACGAAGTTCATTCCTTGAAATCAAGCAATAATAAAATAATCTATATATTGACAAGATCAACTGAACTGGGATTACCTCCTGTAAAATTGATGCTTCTGTCTATAGAGGACCCAGAAATGTTCTTGGATAAAAATGTTCTTTCATCAATTAACAAAATAAATCAAGTTGTTCTAAAAAGCTACGATGCCACCCAGCTCTTTGAAATTTTAAAGTCAAGGGCTGAATTAGCTCTGTATGAAGGTACATATGATAATGAGGCCTTGATGAAAATAGCTGAATTGTCTGAGGCTTCAGGAAATGCAAGATTTGCAATAGAACTATTAAGATACTCTGCTAAATTAGCCGAACTCAGGGATAAGGTTCTAAGTTCAGATATAGTACTTGAATCCTCAAAGGATTATATTGAACCTATAGACGATAGTGCCCTAAAATATCTTGATGAATGGGAGGTAGATATTTTAATTACCTTCCTGAACAACTTGAATTCAAACAGATTCACTACTGAAGAAATTAGATCAATTATTCCAGGTTTGACCGAAGCAAAGATGTATAAATGGTTAAGGGACCTTGAAAGCAGTGGAATCATCAATAAAAGAAAGCTAAGTTCAGGTTATGGCGGAGGAGTACGAAATGAATTTTCCCTTAATGTACAAAAAGATTATTTATTAAATACCCTTTACAATTTAAAAAGATAATTTTTTATGAAAGGGACTCTGTTATACATAATATTGCGGAAATGTTTATATAGTGTCATAACAATGTCTTATATATGTCAGACAAATTCAAAATTATTGCCTTGGGAGATGCAGGGGTAAATTCCGTCTCATATATTCAACATTCACTGTTGTTTATGATAAGGGGAAAGAATGATAAACAAAGGGCAAATAAATTTCCAAAAACAGATTATTCCATTATAGTATCCTCTCCAGCTGGATTGTTTTCATCGGCGAATTTGCCTCCTATTATCGAGCAACTGAAAGCCCAGGGGGAGAAAGTTTTCCTGATAAGTATCATGCCCTTCCTTAGTGAATCAGAAGAAAGATCCAAGAGGGCTGTGAATGTACTTAACAAGGTATCTAAATCATTGGATAAAATCTTCATAATAGAGAATGAAAACTTTGCCCAGAGACATTTTAATGAAAATCTAGATGCATTTCTGAATTCCATTAACAAAAATATCTCAGACCTTATAAACAACTTGAAAAATCATATGAACTCCCTTGAAGGTTTTAAAAACTTTGGTTTTGCATATTCTGAGGGGAATACGCTAGAAGAATTAAACACGAATCTCATATATACGAGGAAGGCTGACAATATAGAAGGTATAGTTGGTGTTATAGAATCCCCTACTGAGTCAGAAGCTACAAAGATATCGAGTTATTTTGGTATAGATATGCTTAAGTTCAAGCAGTCCGATAGATCCAAGGTCACCGCATTTACTGTTCACGGGAATGCTCCTTACAGCCGATGGTACCCATCAGAACTCTATATTCATACTCAGTTATCCCAGCCCTGGCCATGATCCTTCTAAATAAAAGCTCGGTTTTATTTATCCTATGCTTTGGGTAGTTATTTCTTATCAAATTCTCTTTAAATTTCAAGACAAGCCTATCAAGTCTATCCCTGTCGATAACATCCCTTGATTCAACTTTCTGAGATGCATAAATTTCGTAAAGGGCAACTGCAACAGCATGAGAAACGTTCATTATAGGATAATCTTCACTTGTCGGAATTTGCATGAATAAATCGCACAGAGAGAGTTCTTCATTAGTCAAACCTATATCTTCTCTTCCAAATACTATTCCGACTTTCCCCTTAATGTTCGATATTAAGGATGCGATTTCCTTAGTATTATAATTTCTCCTGAGGACAGCGTTTCTTGATTTTGAAATCACTCCTGACGTCCCGATTACCATTTTTAAATCCCTAATAGCTTCTTTTAGACTATCCACATTTTTCCTTTTTTCCAATATTTCTCGGCCTTTCATTGATCTGAAATAATCTTCATAGGGAATTTTTGGAGCATTTACTGTTACTAGTTCATCAAATCCAAAATTTTTCATAACTCTCGCTATGGATCCTAAATTTCCGGGATTCTTTGGTTCAACAACAATTACTCTGATGTCGGCCATGAATTAGTATAAATTCGTGCATAAACATTTTTACTTTATTCAAAATAACCTGAAAATGAAGAAGGAATTAGAGGATTATTTTTATTCCTTGTCAAGGTTCGGAATAAAGTTAGGTTTGGGACCTACATCAGAATTCGCGAAACAACTTGGAAACCCGCAGGATTCATTTAAATCAATTCATGTAACAGGTTCAAACGGTAAAGGAAGTACCACTACTTTCATTTACAATGTCATTAAAAGGAAGTATATAGCTGGAATATACACCTCGCCGCACCTCAGGAGATTCAACGAAAGAATTATCGTCCAGGACAAAGAGATAGAGGACTCGTTTATAGAGAATTTTCTGGAAAAATATAAACCGGCGATTAAACTTAATGATGAAGAAGTAAACCTAACTTTTTTTGAATATACGACGGTTATGGCATTTGAATATTTCAGAGCTAAGGGTGTGCAATATGCAGCTATAGAAGTGGGATTGGGTGGAAGGCTAGATTCAACCAATATAATAAAATCAGAAGCTGCAGTTATCACTTCCATATCACTTGAACATGCTGATAAATTGGGTGGGTATATTGAAAGCATAGCCAGGGAGAAGGCCGGAATTATAAAGGAAGGAAAGCCTGTTGTTGTAAATCAGGTGCCTTTGAAGGCGATGATAGAGATTGAAAGGGTTGCAAGATCTAAAAATGCTCCACTCATAAAATTCAGCAATGATATGATCTCAGATGTAGAGTATTCCCTCAAAGGAACAAAATTTAAACTTAAGTACAGGGATTATGATTTTAATTTCGTATTGAAATCTTTAGGAAAACACCAAATCCAAAACGCCTCCATGGCAGCAATCTCACTCGTGGAATCAGGGGCTGTAACCGGGAAAGAAATAATCGAAGAAGGAATTAACAGCACTGTAGTCCCTGGCAGGATGGAAATTAGAAGTACCAATCCTTTAATTATTTTGGATGGGTCACATAATTCTGAAGCAGCTCGAGTTTTGGCAGAAAATATAAAACTTTATGGAATAAAGAACCCTACTATACTTGCTGCAATACTTAAAGATAAAAATAGCTATAATGTGCTTAATAACTTATCCACTGTTTCGGACCATATTATAATTACTGAACCGAATGAGGAAGAAAGGAAAAAGAGTGCGGAAGAATTGGCTGCAGAAGCAAAATTATTCTTTAAGGATGTAGAAATTATTAAGAAGCCGCATGATGCAATAAAATCAATACTGGATAGAAAATTGGATACTGTAATCACAGGATCCATGTATTTAGTGGGAGAAGCAGAAAATATTCTCGATAATCTATTAAATCATTCTGGGAATTCCAATGGAACCTTTATGTCTTAATGATAAGTAGAGTAGATCTAGTTTACGGATATTATCATATTCTCCACTGGAAGTGGAGGGGGCGTAAATGTACAGATACAAATAAAGATATTGGTAAAACAAATGGTAAGAAACCATTTTAATTAGGATGGTATTGAAATCAATTACCTATGAATTCAGGGAGCAGGAACATATTTGAAAAATTTCTACAAATGAATCCAGAATTAGGTAGAATTAAAGTTGCTCTTGAACCATCTTACTTACCACAAAGACTTCCACACAGGGAAAAAGAAATGGAAAGGATAGCACAAATTCTGTCTCCTGCTCTTAATGGAATAAGGCCTTCTAACATACTGATTTTTGGAAAGCCTGGTGTGGGTAAAACAAGTACAATGAGGTTCATCGAAAGGGAATTAACAAACATTATAAATTCAAAGTATGACACTAAAGTAAAAGTAATTAACATAAATTGTGGAATTAACGATAACTCATATAGTATCCTTGCCACCATGGGCAATGCGCTATTGTATTCCTGGGAAGAGAAATTTCCATTCACTGGCTGGCCAATGGATAAACTCTTTCAATCTGTTCTGGAAAAAATAGAAAACTTTGGAGGGATTATAATCCTCATTCTGGATGAAGTGGATAAACTGATCAAGAAATCCGGGGATTCTGTATTATATCAGTTGCTCAGGATTAACGAGGTATCTTCGAATGGAAAAATATCCATAATCGGGATTAGCAACGATTTAAAATTCATGGACTATTTAGATCCCCGCGTTAAGAGCCGGTTACAGGAGGAGACTATAGTATTTCACCCTTACAATGCAACTGAAATATTTGATATCCTCAAGGATAGAGTAATATTTGCCGGCATATATGATCTCATTGATGAGCCTGTATTGAGATTAGCTGCAGCTATAGGGGCTCAAGAAAATGGGGATGCAAGAAGAGCCATAGATCTGCTTAGGGTTGCTTATGAGATATCAGTAATTAAGAAAAGCAATAAGATCACCGAAGAATGCATTTATGAAGCAAGGGATAGACTTGAACAGGATGTCTTCAGAGAAATAATATCTTCACTCCCGTTACATAATAAAGTAGTTCTTTATTCCATATCAATTCTTAAAAACTTCAAAGGAAATGGAAAAATTACCTCAGGAGAATGCTATGAGCTTTACGGCAAGGCAATAAAGAAAATAGGACTCTCGCCGTTAACAAACAGAAGAGTAAATGATCTCATTTCAGAACTGGATAAAATGGGTATAATATCCTCGGAAGTTCAAAGCTTCGGCAGATATGGTAGGACAACGGTTATTCAATTAAATTATGATCCAGATTTGATTATAAAACTACTCGAAGCTGATGAAGCGATGTCATCCCTCGCAACAATCAAGCCCGATCAAAAACCTCTATTCTGAATCTATGATTAAAATACAAGAAATTAATTAGCGGATGAATGAAATTCAAAGCCATGCTAATTGTCGGAATGCCCGGGTCAGGGAAAGATGAGTTCGCCAATGTTGCCAGGGAGCTAGGGATTGAAGTAATTAATATGGGGGATATTGTAAGGGAATTTACGAGGAATAAAGGATTGGATATTTCTAAAAGTGGAGTAGTTGCTAATGAAGAGAGAAAATTATATGGTATGGATATTTGGGCAAAAAGAACTATTGAAAGGGTTAAGTCAAATTTTGTTGTTATAGAGGGAATTAGGAATAGGGAAGAAATAGAGAGATTCAAGAAAGACGCTGAAATAGGATTGGTTGTTGGGATTTCTTCTGGCAGAATACATAGATTGAAGAGATTGTTGACAAGGGGAAGGGCGGACGATCCAAAGAATGAAGTTGAATTTGTAGAAAGGGAAGAAAGAGAATTAGGATGGGGTATAGGAAATGTTCTTGCTACGGCAGATTATTACATATGCAATGATGGCTCCCTTGAAGAGTTTAAATTCAAAGTTAAAGATTTTCTCAGGTCCCACATAAATCAATAAAATTCTGGAATATCTTCCTGCCGTACTGAGTATGCTCCACCTCTGGGTGGAATTGTAACCCATATCTCCTTTTTGCTGGATCTGCAAATGCCTGTACTCTGCAACTCTCAGAGCTTGCAAGCAATTTGAAATTTGCTGGCAACTCTTTTATTTCATCATTATGACTTTCCCATGCAATTATCTCGTTTGGGAGATCTTTGAATAATTCATCTTTTTCTAATATAGCTACTTTAACTTTTCCAAATTCAGGTACATTTGCCCTTCCAACTTTTCCGCCGTAATAAAGACCCATGAACTGTGCTCCAGCACATATCCCCAATATAGGAATATTCATTTTTTCGAGGTATTCCCCTGTCTTTCCGAGTTTGAAAGTTTCATACTCTATAGTAGCTGCTCCCCCCGATAGGACGAGGCCGTCTGCATCCTGGAGATCTTCTATGGGAACATCGTTCCTTTTTATTTCGGTAGAAACTCCAAGCTCCCTCAATACTCTCCATTCTCTATGTGTCCACTGACCACCGTTATCTAAAACATATATCTTTATCATTACAACAGGTCAATAATATATGAAAATAAAATTTTGCGTTAAAAATCAAAAGATGTCTTCCTCATGGTAAGAATCTCAAGGAATTTATCAAGATGCTCAACTAGAAGTGGATTGTCAGAGAAACCGCAAGCACTCAGATCAGGGGCAGCTATTATAGCTCTGACCCCATCAACCACCATGTCAGTTGCAATGAGGTTATTATTTCTGTAAATCCTTACACCTGGGGGAGCTCTCTGATTGTCTGGAGCTATAACTGAAATCTGAACATTCCTTGATTGGGCTGCTTCAATTTCTTTTCCTAATTCCATCCTTATTTCTCTTAACTTTGGAGTTGATATGACTACATACTTTTCAGCACCATTCAGCATTTCCTTCATTTTCTCTATAACCTTTTCCTTTCCGTATATCGTATAGATCAATTGTGGCTCTCCTTTCTCTGTCAATACATCAGCTAAGGTGGCTAGCTTATCAAAGAGATTATCTAAGTTCTCGGAAAACATTTTCCTGATCTCGTACAAATTCCGTGCCTTGAAAACCTTTGGCCTGCCTTCAACAGATTTAATAAGACCTCTTTCCTCGAGTTTTTCCAATATCTTGTAGGTGGATGTTCTTGGTATTTTAGCGATCTCTGCTATATTATCTGGTGTCCCGGTTCCAAGCATGGTAAGGGCAAGGAAAGCTCTCAACTCATACTCCGTCATATTGAATTTTTCGAAGTATGAAGCAATCTGTTGTAGTTCTTTATCAAAATCTTCCATGTTACTTTATAAATAAGGCTTTAATATTTTTTTTCACTACATCCGTAATGAAGTGTTCATTCTGTGAAAGGGATGCTATTATTCATATTCGCTACAATGGAACACATTTATGCAAGGAACATTTCAATAGATTTCTTGAAAAGAGGGTTAGGCTCGAATTCAGAAATCAATTAAAAATTGAAAATCCAATCAAAATAGTTGTTGCATTGTCCGGGGGGAAGGATAGTTCTGTCGCCCTTTATCTAACAAAGAAGATTCTGGGTAAGAGGAGGGATGTGAAAATTGAAGCAGTTACAATCGACGAAGGTATAAGTGGATACAGAAGTTTGACTCTCGAAGCAGCAAAAAAGCTTACTGATGAACTAAAGGTCAAGCATGAAATAATCTCCTTCAGGGACAAATTTGGTGTAACCATAGATGAAATTTCAAAAAATGGCCAACTTTTACCATGCAGTTATTGTGGTGTTTTCAGAAGGAAATCAATAAATGATGTATCTATAGAACTTAATGCAGATTATGTAGTAACAGGATTGAATCTAGATGATTCTGTACAGACGGTAATTATGAATATGGCACGTGGTGACCTCGATAGATTAGAAAGATTGGGGCCGCATTTCAAGAAGAAGGATGGAATGATCCCTAGATTGCAGCCTCTGAGAAAAATTCCCGAGAGGGAGGTATTGACTTATGCCATTGTAAACAATATACCTTTTTCTCATGCAGAATGCCCATACGCCATCGATGCAATAAGGAATGAATTCAGGGAGGCGGTTGATAAATGGGAAGAGAGAACGCCCGGAACTAAATTTGCAATATTAAATTCCTTTGATGAGATACGGGATCTGCTCTACTATAGAGACGAAAAGAAGGAAATCAAGAGATGCAAAATATGTGGAGCACCATCAGCAGGCGAAATATGTAAATCTTGTTCTATGTTAATGGATTTGAAAACATGAATCCAATATACGGATTACTGATATTTGTTATTATCACTATTATTTCGGCATTGATAAGATCCCTGTATCTAATTAAATTTGTTTACAATAAAAAAATTGCAATTTACAAACTGGCAAATTCCTACGGTTGCTATATAGGCCCTATGATATATATAATATCGGTTTTTTTCATAGCTTTAGGACCTCTTTCCTTTAAAATTCTTAACCTTAATGAATTTCAATATATTATATTCAATACTATAGCAGGAATAGGTTATGGCCTAATATATCCCATATGGGCTCCTGTTACAAACTCTGGTGAAATAATAGTGGTAAAAAGGGGAAATAAGGCTTTTGCCTATGTTGGGAAATACATGGGCAGGAAGTTTGAAGTAATCAGTATGCCATCAAAAGAAATTGCTACTATGGTTGCTAAAAGATTTACTGGCAGGTGTGAATTCGAAGTCACTGTTGATGATTTTCAGACCCGTTAATAGCCACCTGAGGCGACTGGGAGAGCCTCGACAAAATCGATAGCCCTAGATTCATAAATTTTTCTTCCATTATAAATGTCAAGTCTGTATAAAATGAGGCTATCTGATATATATTAATTCCGTTTGAAGCAAGTATGGATGAAATATATGCAACATATCCCCTTATATCCTGTATTACCTCTGGAGAAATGATTACCAGTTCCCCTAAATCTTCCTTCACACTTAAGACATTTTGACCAAAAACATCCATTACTCTATTCGTATTACCTGAGTCCACAACAATTACAGTTCCCTGCACACCCTGTATAGCACGAAATTTTCCTCCGAGCTCAACAATACCCTTGTATAAATTAGATAATTTATCGAAAACCTCTGGAGTATTCTTCACTGTTATATTGGAAATCGAGAAATATGCCTCAATCCTTGACTGCCGCAAGATTTTCCTATATTCGGATTCCAGGGAGGGGTTATGTTGAGGATACCTTTTAAGAGCTGCAACTACAGCGTTATATTTTTGAGTTCCTATCTCTTTCATTATGTACCTTGCCAATGATGATGTATTCACAACTCCTAATTGCACAGCTTGTAGAAGACAGGGGTTAGTTGAGAGATATTCTGAAACCCTTTTGCTTATTTTTTCCATATAGCTATATAAAGCTGTATAATACAAATATTTCACTTAATGATTTTATGGGTTACAAATTTTATAAATGGATTAAAATTGCCTGAACATCAGTTACGATCTATATGGCTTTAAGAAATATTACGAATAAATCCATGTAAATGCTAAAAAAGTAATTTATTAAAGTACGGCATAATCCAGGGAGATGTTAAAAATTGGTGTACTGGTTAAATCTGTTTTGGATACCGAGGCAAAACTGATTTCTGAAAATGGGGCCCTGAAAATAGTTTCAGGAAAAATTGTTTGCAATCCCTTCGATGAATTCGCAATAGAGGAGTCAATTAGAATAAAAGAAAAATTAGGAGCTAACGTCACTGCAGTATCTTTAAATTCAACAGGGAGGGAAGATGAATTGAGATATGCCATGGCCATGGGTGCAGATAATTCTGTTCTCATAAAAACTGATAGAGATATTGTTTCTCCTCTCAAAAGAGCGAAGGTTATCTACGATGTGATAAAGGGTGAGAAATTTGACCTTATAATTTCAGGTAGGGAAGCTATAGACGATAATTTCTCGGCAACGTCACAAATATTGGCAAATCTCTTGGGGTACAACGTTATCTCAGAGGTAATAGAGGAAAGAGTTGAAGGAAATAAAATTATAGCTAAAAGAGTCCTTGAAGAATCTGAGGAAACCTACGAATTGAATTTACCCGCAATAATAACTGTTAGAAAAGGCATCAACAACCCAAGATACCCTACTTTGCCCAATGTTATGAAGAGCAAGAAAATGCCGTTAAAAAAAATAGAGGTAAATGTTAAAGGCGATGACTTATCAATATATTATGAGGATAAACCCCAAAAATCTGGAGCCAAAATTCTAAATGGAACATATGAGGAAATAGCGGATCAGCTTATAGCCATAATGAAAAATGAATTTCATGTAATTTAGGTGGTAAAATATGAAATCGTTAATTTTTGCCTATACAATTAATGGAAAACTCACAAGGAGTGATATGGAGATTATATCTCATTCAAGAGTAATATCTGATGATATTCATCTAATAACTAATATGCCTCTAGATGTCCCAATAAAAGGGGTGAAGAAGATCCTAACCCCGAAGGGAGGGATAAACCAGGACTGTTTTGCCAAATTTATAGAAATGGCATTTATGAAGGATGATTATTCATATATAATTGGGAAATCAGATATTGTTGGGAAGGAAATTGCCAGCTCGCTATCAGCAATTCTGGATATGGAGTATGTCAGCGATATACAAAGTTTGGAAAATAACGGTAAATTGATTGTAAAGAGGGACTTTTTTACTGGAAAGTTATCAGGAAAGATTGAAATCAAAAGCAAGTCAATTCTACTATTAAAAATAAACACATACCCGATAAAAGAAATGGATTCTGAACCAATCATTGAATCCTTGGATTTTAGTTGTCCCTCAACCAAAAAATTACTCTCCAGAAATATTACATCAGGCAATAAACCTCCTTTAGAGAGCGCGCAAATAGTAGTGTCAGGAGGTAGAGGATTAGAATCAAAAGATAATTATGCATATGTGGAAAAATTGGCAGATTTACTTGGGGCCGCAACCGGCGCGTCTAGGGCAATAGTGGATTTAGGGTGGGTACCACAGACCTATCAGGTCGGCCAAACAGGAAAAATAATAGCTCCCAATCTCTATATTGCTATAGGTATATCTGGCGCTGTACAACACTTGGCAGGCATAAGGAATGCAAAGAAAATCATTGCAATCAATAAAGATCCTAATGCCCCTATTTTTAAGTACGCTGATTATGGTATAGTAGCTGACTTTAAGGATTTCCTTCCCGTATTAATCAAAAAATTGGAGGAATTGAAAAAATGAAGTTCCAATTTAAATACAGGGTAGCATGGGTGGATACAGATGCATTGGGCATAATGCATTTTTCAAATTATTTCAGATTATGTGAAAGAACAGAGCAGGAGCTGATGAATTATCTCGGAATAGAAAATGAAGATACATTCTTTCCACGGGTGGATGCACATTGCACATATAAGTCCCCATTGAAATTCAATGATTTGGTCAATGTTTATATGTGGGTAAAGGAAATAGGGAAATCCCACATAACCTTCTCTTATGAAATAATTAATGAACTTGATGAAAAAACTGTGGCCCGCTGCCAGATAGTAGTGGTTCCAGTGGATTCTAATATGAAAAAGAGCATCTTAAAAGAAGAAATAGTTGAAAAAATGAAACAATTCATGGATGAATGAAACCTATGCCCGCGATATTCTTATACATAAGGTAGATTGCTACCACTATTATTATTACTGCATAAATTAATCTAAATTTCTCCTTATTTATGCTTATTGCTATTTTAGTTCCAACATACCCCCTGCTATACCGCCCAATAAATATAAAATAGAAATTGTAAGGTCAATTTCATGGTATAATGCGTAAGTGGATGCACTAACGATTCCAAAAGTTCCAACCGCTATTAAGCCTGTACCAACTGCTACAGTTATTTCAAGGGCGCCTGCCAGCATCAGTGATGGAACTATTAGAAAACCTCCACCAATGCCGAAGAAACCTGATAGGAAACCTACAGCTAAGCCAATTGGAATTAAATATTGATATTTGATTTTGCACTCCGTATCTGTCTTTTTAACCTCCGATTTTCTACCCCTAATCATCAGGTAAGCCACAACTGTCATCAATATTCCGAAGAGGAATAGTAGAGATTCACCATTAACAAGATGACCTATATGGGTACCCAAAAAGGAACCTGGAATACCTAGTAGGGTGAATACAACTCCTTTCTTTAATCTAACATTCTTCCTCAAAAAATGCATAACTGAGTTAACGTATGCATTCAATCCTACTGCCAGAGCTGTGGTTCCCATTACCAAATGACCTACGTAATTTTCATAGGATCTTGTATAAGCACTTTATGCTAATCCAACAAAATACAGCAATAAAGGTACCGCCAGTATAGAACCGCCTCCACCGATCATTCCCAATGATAAACCAACTAGAAAGCCTGAAATTACTGACAATAAATATTGCA
>JAFMDN010000024.1 GCA_017857235.1 Methanobacteriota archaeon | reverse complement strand
TGTATGTCTCTAAATGAAAATATTCATGAGGATCAAATTAATGAAATCATGAGAGTTGAAAATCTCAACTTCACCTATGAGAATGGATATAAAGTTTTTGAAAATATCAATTTATCAATTAATGAAAATAAATTTGTTTCAGTAATAGGGCGTTCAGGGATTGGGAAATCAACTTTCTTAAGACTGCTTGGTGGATTTCTGAAACCTGATTCTGGAAACATTTATCTTAGAAACAGAAGAATCACTAAACCGAATCCACAAATTGTTTTAATTCATCAATCAATTGTTACATTTCCATGGATGACTGCATTGGAAAATGTTAAAATCTCCCTTAAATCAAAGAACCTAACAGAGGAGGAAGAAAATTACAGGGCAAGAAAAGCATTAGAACTGGTTGGCTTACAAGGATTTGAGGATCTTTATCCCAAGGAAATGAGTGGTGGAATGAGGCAAAGGGTTTCAATCGCAAGGGCACTTGCAGCAGAACCACTTATGCTGTTAATGGATGAACCATTCGCACATCTTGATGAATTGACGGCAGAAGGTCTTAGACAGGATATTTTTAATATACTTTTTAATCCAGAAACAAATTTGAAAGCAGTGGTTCTAGTATCGCACAATCTAACTGAGGTACTAGAACTTTCGGATGAGATTTTTATATTGAATAATATGCCGGCTACGATTGTAGCGAAGATTGAGGTTAATTTACCGAGGCCAAGAAATCCCAGAAGTGAAGAATTTAACAGGATGCTTGATCAGCTTTATACATATCTTGGTTCATCCTCTAATATTAGGGGGTGAATTTTTTGTATGTTATTGAAATTATAATTTTGGCAGCGGTTGTAACTACATTAAGGGTATTCGGGGTAATATTATTGTCGATAACCTCAGGTTGGCTACTTTCATATGCAGCTATTAAAAGTAAAATTTTCGAGAACATTTATATACCGTTAAACGAGATATTTGAATCAGTCCCGGTAATATCATTCTTTCCAATAGTTCTGATTCTTTTCGTCAACGCAATAGGTGGTATCTTGGGAGTTGAGCTGGCGGCTGATTTTCTTGTTTTCACAGCGGTAGTATGGAATATTTGGATGGGTGAATACCAGGCATATAAAACAGTTCCCAATGAAATGATTGAAGTCGGTGAAAATTATAATTTCACTCTAGCTGAAAAACTAAAATTTATCTATATACCATTTTCTATCCCCAGGATAGCAGCTAATCTGTTTCCAAGTTTCGCTGATGCCTTTTTTTATATAACAGTAAGCGAGGTATTTTCAATTGGGGTTCATCAATATGAAACATTTGGTATAGGGTCAATAATAGTTTATTTCTATTCCAGGAATCAGATAACGTACGTTTATTATTCATTACTAGTGATGGCCATAATAATATCAATATCCATTTATTTACTCCGAGAATTTAGCAAGTATGCAGTTGCAAAGTATACAATTGATACCGATGCACCAATTTTGCGAAGGGGCAGAATCAATTTAAGGCAGACCACTAGAGTTATTTCTTCCATAACAGTAACCCCACTTAGTAGATTAGCAAGATATTACAGGTTTAGGAATTATATACCTGAAGAAGAGGTATTTGAAAAAGAAGAAAGAAAGTATGAGTGGATAAAATATATTCCAGGAGTTATAGCGATTTTAATCTTCATTGTCCTTATTTATTATTCAGTAAAATTGATTGTTTCAATACCATTGGCTACATGGAATTACCTTTTTTCTATAACTCCATTTATAATTCTAAATATGCTTTTTGATTATATACGAATTGCAATAATTGCAATAGTCTCATTGATCTTTGCTATTTTGTTAGGTTATTATCTAGCAATGCACAAGCGCGGCGAGGCAATATTAGTTCCAATAATTCAGACATTTAGCGCATTCCCACCACCTATTTATTTTCCCATTGTTTTTGGAATAAGCTATCCTTTTGTGCTTCATTATTTTGGGTTCTTAACAACAGAAATATACGTCCTCGCAATTGGTTTTGTAAGCACGTTCTATTATGTACTATATTCATTCTGGATGGGATTTAAGGCATTTCCAGGGGAGTATTTCGATGTTATGGAGAATTTCCAAATGAATTTTTTCCAAAAGTTAAGGTATATAATTTTGCCAGGAACATTTCCATACTTAATATCTGGAATGACCTCAACAATAAATAGTGCTTGGGGCGGCTTAATGATAGGAGAATATTGGCCAGATATAATAGGTGATAAAAGTTTAGAAGTTAAGGTTGGTTTGATGAAATACATTTCTCAAGCAACCTTACAGGGAAATATAGAAATAGCAGCGTGGTCTTCATTCATTTTCTCCATCGTGGTAGTGTTATATTCCCTATTTTTCACTAAGAAACTAATGGATCTGGCAAGGAAAAAATATGTTGCAGAAGAGGGAATTTATGCAGCATGATTTTTATCTAAATCCTGAGAAAATAAGAAAAATTAATATTAGGAGTGAAAATATTGTAAATGATAATGAAAGGAGTAATTGATCCAGATTCTAGAATTGCCGACCTGGTTGGTCTACTTTATACTCTCACGAATATATTTAATGGTAAAACTGACCTTTACATGCTAGAGAAGGAGATGGAAGTAGATGTTGATGATTTAATGCCCATAGTTTATACGGCATCACTTCTAAATTTCGTTAAGCTAGAAAACGGAGATATTTCCATAACTGAAAAAGGCACTGAATTCATAAGGTCAGGCATCAAAAAAAGAAAGGAAATCATAAGAGATTCAATAAGGGATGTGGAACCATTTTATACAGCAATTGAAATGAAGAGGTTCAAGCTGGAAGATTTACAGAAGGAGTTAATAAGAAATGGAATACAGAGATTCAATTCCCCCTCAGGACTTCACGAATTGGAAGTTATATTCATTGAATGGGGGGTTTATTCAGGTCTGTTCAAAAAGCATGAAGAGGAATACGTTCTAGTTGCATAATAGACCCTCTGTAGTTAAAAATATCATCTGTAATTATTAAAATCATCGTTCAAGCAAAATTTATCAAGATAAATAATTAATGGTAAAATCAAAAACTTGATTATGTAATTATCATTTTAAACCTTAAATGAGTTATACTACATGAAAACAATTTAACAATGCATTAATCCATTTTAGGATGTATAACGATACATCAATCAGTTTCAAGATGATGCAGGTGCCGGGATTTGAACCCGGGCTAAAGGCTTGGAAGGCCTTTGTGCTACCAGGCTACACAACACCTGCTTCATGGACGAAATAATTGCATTTACATAAATGTTTCTTGTCATCATTAAGCCTATTTTAAACACCTGTGAAATAAAATGATGAAGTTAGGAACCAGAATAACTAGCTTTTATAACTAGCTTTTTACAGAGACTGAGGATAGTTACATAACTGTTAAATTAGGGGTTCATAATACCTATCAGAATGAGAAAGTTTAGTGATAAGAGTATAAAGGAGCTCTGGTCAAGATTACTTACTCTTAAGGCTTCACAGATATATTCAATAGTAGGTAACTATCCCAGGGAAAGATCACTTGTGATAAATTATGAAGAAATGGACTCCTTGAATAGGGACTTTGCCTTAGATTTTCTAGATAGACCAGATGATTTTTTGAAATTATTAAGAGAGGTATTTCAGAAGGAATTTCTACCTACGGAGTTCAAAGAGAATAGAGCAAACAGAATAAACATAAGGATAACCACGAAACTCCAAGATTTAGAGAAAAAAATAAGAGACTTAAGAAGTGAGGATCTAAATAAATTTATACAGGTTGATGGAATAGTTAAAAGGGCTACCGAAGTTACCCCAACAATAACCATGGCTGCCTATGAATGTTCATATTGCAAAAGGATAGGACTCTATGAGCAACCCGGACCAAAATTAATTGAGCCCACAGAATGTTATTTGTGTGGAAAATCTAAGGAGCTAGACAAAATAAAGTTTAAATTTGTTCCCGAGAAAAGCGTATTCCATGATACACAAATAATTGAAATTCAGGAAAAACCAGAACTACTGAGAGGAGCAACACAACCTGCTCGTGTTAATGTACATCTTATGGATGATTTATGCGGCAAATTAAACCCCGGGGACAGAGTAAAAATCTCTGGGATATTGAGGGGGAAGCAAAAAAACATTGGAAATACAATGAGTACGCAATTTGAAATTTTTTTAGAGGCATCTTACTTTGAAAAAGAATCTACAGAATATGAAGAAATAGAAATATCTGATGAAGAAGAGGAGGAAATAAAGAAAATAGCCTCAGATCCAGATGCTTATTCAAAACTAATCCAAAGCATTGCACCAACTATATATGGTATGGAGCACGTGAAAGAGGCAATAACACTGCAACTATTTGGGGCCATAAGGAAGAGATTTCAAGATGGTACTACAATAAGGGGAGAAATTCACATTCTGCTTTTGGGCGATCCTGGTACAGCAAAATCCCAGCTTCTGAAGTACGCAGTAAATGTTGCACCCAAATCCATATATTCTTCAGGCAAAGGAAGCTCCGCAGCTGGGTTAACAGCTGCAGCCATTAAGGATGACCTTTCAGAGGGGAGATGGACTCTTGAAGCTGGAACATTAGTTCTTGCAGATGGTGGGTTAGCGGCAATAGATGAACTGGATAAAATGGAAAAAGAAGATAGAAGTGCAATGCACGAGGCTATGGAGCAGCAGACAGTTACAATAGCAAAAGCTGGGATCAATGCCACATTAATGTCAAGATGTGCTATACTTGGAGCAGCAAATCCAAAACTAGGCCGCCTTCAAGAGGATATGAGCATTGTAGAGCAAACTGACTTACCGCCGTCATTGCTTTCAAGATTTGATTTAATATTTGTGGTAAGGGACACACCTGGAAAACAAGATGAAAACATGACAGATTACATTCTAAATGTCCATACGGATGGAGAAAAAATAGCTGGAGGCAAAGATGTGGATAAATCAGTTTATAAGCCACTTCTTTCGCCAGACTTCATAAGGAAGTATGTTGTTTACGCACGTAAAAATTCATTCCCCATTCTATCTCCGGAGGCACGACAAAAAATTAAAGAATATTATTTGGAAAAAAGATTGCAATCAAAAGAAACAAAGACCATGATAATGACCCCAAGGCAGCTTGAAGCTTTAATAAGGCTATCTGAAGCTTCAGCCAGAGTGAGATTGAGCGAGAGAATAAATGAAGAGGATGTAAACAGGGCAATTAGACTAATGGAATACTTTCTACGGGATTCTGCCTCTGTTAACGGAAAAATAGACATCGATCTTGTAACTACAGGCCATAGTTCAAAGGAAAGAACAGAAATATCAATTATTCTTGACATAATTGAAAGATACGAATCTCAATTTGGCTTTGCCAAATTATCAGATATAGAGTCAGAAGCTGAAAGAAACAATATTTCAAAGGAAACATTGGAAAGATTACTGAAGGTAATGAAAAACAATGCGATGATTTATGAATACAGAAACGATATTTACAAAGTATTAAGATCAAAACAGGGTGCTTGAAATTGATATGGACAAAAATATACAGAACTTCGGGTGAAATTTTACTTGCTGCCGCAGATGAGGAGATAATGGGACTTGAATTTAAGGAAGGAAAATACAGAATAAAAGTAAGCGAGGGTTTCTACAAAGGACAATTGGTAAATGAACAACAGTATATAGAATTATTCAGACTTTGCACCGTGGCTAATATAGTGGGCAGCAGGGCTGTTGAAGCTGCGATCAAAGCTGGTTTTATAGATAGGTCAAGAATACTTGTCATAGGAGGTGTGCCACACGCACAATTTTCAATCCTGGAGGTCTAATTCTTTTATATTAAAAAATAGGGAATTCATAAGTAAATATCTTGGATTTAATGATTCAGAATTGAAATATGGGATGACATACATACTGTCTTGGCATGATCTAGATATTGGAATTTCCAGTAAAGCTGCAAATTTAATAAACAAAGAGCAAAAATATCTATATCAAATTCCCAAAAAATCGTTTGATGAATTATTAAATCTGAACGGTGATAAGGAACCATTCAAATGGTATAAACCTCACAGAAATCTCAGAATTAGAGGCAGGGAATGGAATATAGATCCTCCTGAGCTTATGGCTATTCTCAACTTTACGTCAGATTCCTTCTACGAAAAAAGCAGAATAAATTTGGATAAGATAGAAGAATTATCTCAAGAATTAAAAAATATTGGAGTTAAGATAATTGACATAGGAGGGGAAAGTACCAGACCAGGCAGTGACCCAATCTCCTTTGAAGAGGAATGGAACAGAATAGAAAAACCGCTGAAATTATTTATAGATGAGGGATTCATTGTATCAGTGGATTCTTATAAGCCACAAACTCAAAGAAAGGCTCTAGAATTGGGTTCTCATATTATAAATGATGTGAAGGGCATGGAATCTGAAGAAATGGGCATTTTAGCGAAAAAATTCGATGTTCCAATCATATTAATGCACAGTAAGGGAGATTTTAAAACAATGCAGGAAAATCCAAACTATGAAAATGTAATTTTAGAGATAATTTCATTTTTTATGGAAAGATTGAGGCGTGCAGAAAGACTAGGGATAGAAGATAATATAATTTTAGATCCTGGAATAGGCTTTGGAAAAAGGGTAGAAGACAATCTGATGATAGTTAAGTATTTAGATGAAATAAAAATGGGTTATTTCATGCTAATAGGACTATCAAGGAAATCCTTTTTAGGGAAAATATTAAATGAAACCGCAGATGAAAGGCTATGTTCAACTGTTATAATGAATACGGTATCTATCCTTAATGGCTCCGATTTTATAAGGGTCCATGATCCAAAAGAAAACTTGAAAATAATAGAATTAATAAAAAGATTAAAAAAATTATAGATGTATCAGGTAATGTGTTAATATTATTACCACAAACAATATGGATATTGTATTAACCACTTTCACCAGGGGATTTATGGCTGGACCCGCAGTATCCTTTGTGGCATCTCCCACGGTATCTCCCACTACTGCTGCCTTATGAGCCTCTGATCCTTTCCCTCCGTAATTACCCTGTTCGATGTATTTCTTTGCATTATCCCATGCCCCGCCTCCAACTGTCATCATTATGGCCAACGGGAAACCAGATAGTATTACGCCAAGTAGAACACCTGCAAGAGCAAGAGGTCCTAATATGAATCCAACTAGAATCGGAGTCAAAACTGCAACAATGGCAGGGACCATTAATTGCCTTAAAGCTTCTTTTGTTACAATGTCAACAGCCTTTCCGTAGTCAGGTTTATCTTGCCATTCCAATATCTTTGGTTTTTCCTTAAACTGCCTTCTTACTTCTTCAACTATTGCGAAGGCAGCCTTTCCAACCGCATTCATTAGGAATGATGTAAAGAAGAATGGCAATGCAGCACCAATTATTAATCCTGATACTACAAGGGGATTATCTATTTCGATTTGCGGGAACTGCGAAGAAATGACTGTCTTGTAAGCTGCAAACAGTGTCAAAGCTGCCAATGCAGCACTACCAATAGCGTAGCCTTTTGTGACCGCTTTGGTAGTATTACCCACAGCATCCAATGGATCAGTTACTTCCTTTCTGGTTTTTTCATCAAATCCGGACATTTCAGCTATACCGCCTGCATTGTCAGTTATAGGCCCGTAAGAATCAATCGATATGATTATACCGGTAGCTGAAAGCATCGAAGCAGCAGCAATCGCTATACCATATAGGCCCATTTGAGCATTTTGACCAAAGGAATAGAACGTTATTCCATAAGATATAATAATTCCTGATACAATCACTACAGCTGGAATAAATACAGCCTGAAGTCCATAGGCAAGTCCAGTAATTATATTCGTTCCTGTGCCTGTTACAGATGCCTTTGCGATTTTAGCAACTGGTGCATACCTTTCAGAGGTATAATATTCTGTTATATACACCATAATAAGCATTATGACTATTCCTACAAGGCTATCCACGTATATTGCTACATTCCCGTTCATCAGGTAATAGTCTGCTATATAGAAGAAAACTGCCGAAATAATTACTGTTGCGATTAAACCTTTGTAAAGAGCTCTCATTATTCTTTCCTTCTCATTTTTTCTAACGAAGAATGTTCCTATAATAGTGGCAAGTATTGCAAAACCTCCTATCACAAGAGGAAGTATAACCCCGTTCTGTCCGATTACCGATGGATAGGAAAGGTAAATGAGATAAGCAAGCAACATGGAGGAAAGGGCTGTAACCACGTAAGTTTCGAATAGATCTGCACCCATTCCCGCACAATCTCCTACATTATCCCCAACGTTATCCGCAATAACTGCAGGATTCCTTGGATCATCTTCAGGTATCCCAGCCTCTACTTTTCCAACAAGGTCTGCCCCAACATCCGCGCCTTTGGTATAAATTCCACCCCCAACCCTAGCAAAAAGGCTAACTAATGATGCACCAAAGATATATCCCACCATTAGCTGGGGATTTCCAAACCACATGTAAAACACAATAAGTCCCAGTAGGGCCAATGAAGCAACACTCAATCCAGTTACGGTTCCGCCCCTGAATGCTAACCTAAGTGCCGGATTAAGTCCTTTTTTTGCAGTTATGGCAGTTCTAACGTTAGCCCTAATGGAGATATTCATTCCAATAAGTCCCGCTACAGCCGACCCAATTGCACCTACTAAGAAACCCAGTGTAACTTTCCAGGCATTGCCCAAACCCTCTGAGAAATAAAATGCTATAAATATTAAAATTGCCAGAAATATCGCAAATGTGAATATAGATTTATATTGTCTCTTCATGAAAGCATTAGAGCCTTCCATTATTGACTTTGCTATACTCAATGGTTTCTCTTCAGTAACAGGAATTTTAAGCAGTAAATAAGATTGAATTCCTGCATATAATAATCCCAGGAGGGCTGATATTAAAACGAACAGCTCCCAATCGAGTTCGCTTATAATCATGCAGGGTGATAGTATAAGTATTAATAATTTTTATTATGGATTAAATAAATGAAAATCGCTTAAAATTAAGCTGAAAAATCCCCTTGCTATTTAAAAAGAAATCTGTATAAATACAATAAAATTTTAATTAAATTTCAGGAGGTTTAATCTTTTCCCTCTGAATCTTAACGCCCCTTGGAGTTACAAGTATATATTTTCCTCCAAAGGAAACAACGTCACCGTTTGTTTCGCTTGCTGATCTTTTCAATTCACTCATTATTCTTTTTAATTGAAGCTCATCTCCCTGCATTGCACCATAGTCCAAAATTAGTACATCTCCATCATCTACTATCTGGCTGAAGAAACCAATATCCTCAAATTTATTAATTTCCGCAAATTTAACATACATCTGAGTAGCTCCAGCTGCATTCACATTAGAATCCATCTCTGACAGATCAATATATTTTCTTGGTTCCCTACCCCTACCCTCAGGCCTCAAGGATGGTTTTTTTCTGAATGGCATAGGCATTTTAAATTCACCGGATAGAAATAATATGCAGGAATATTAATATTTCTTTTTAAAACCTAGATCAAAAGGAAATTTTTATTTACATCATATTATTACCACATAACCCGGCTTAGCTCAGTTGGTAGAGCGGTGGACTGTAGAGGGACAGCGCTTCGGCGCACCGCCGCTATCCACAGGTCGCTGGTTCGAATCCGGCAGCCGGGATCAAAGCTTTTTTCTTCAAGATTTTCTAGGAATTATTAGTATTTTTTCTCCCTTTCAAAAAATATTAAAATCAATTTACGAGTGGTTCCCAAATCATAAACTATTTAATTATTAATGGAGGTGCTCTAAACTCAATTAAAAAATCAGTTATTTTTAATCATGGAATTTTCCAATAAATAAATTAATAATAGAAAAATTGAAAACTATTGTTTCTTATTGGAAACTCTTAATAGTTTGTGCCAGTTTTGATTCCTGAATTTTGGGATCCAATCTCTTAGCAAATGATTCAAAATTTTGCGATGTCTTCTCATCTCCCAATTTTTTAACTATTTGAGATTTTAGATACCATAACCTGGCATTGTTTCTTTCCTTGACTAGCAATTTTGTTACTAGGTCATTGGCTTCTCTGAAGTTTTTTGTGAAATAAAGCTTTAAAACTTCCCTTTCATCATCAGAAGTTGGTTCGGCGGAATTAATAAGATTAGTTATGGCTTTCTCTTGTTCTAGTTGGTTGCGTTTCGCCTGTACCTCTTCAAGCATTTTTTTTGCTTCCAGGTTATTAGGGTCTGCTTTCAAAATATCTGATAATAATACATAAGCATTTTCGTAATTTCCCCTCGAGATCTCAGTTGATGCGATTGTTAATTTTAACTTTATTACACTGTCCATTTGTGGCTGAATAGGCTGGGATGAGGAAATATTAGGTTGTGGTACTGTTTCAAATTTTCTTTCTTGAGATATTGGTGCTGCTATCTGACTACTTTGCAATTGCTTAACCTCCTGTGCCTGCTCCTGAGGTTTCTTGATTTCAATCTCTTGAGGCTTGGCAGGTGAAATTTGATTAGTTTTATATGATTCCCAAGCTTGCCTTATAAATTGGTTTTTCTGTGCAAGTTTAGAGATCCTAGGTTCAAATTGTTCAGCTATTACCTTCGGCACCTCCTTTAACCATACAGTGAATTTGTCACCTACCCTTCTTTTATCAGAACTAAATGCATTTAGAAGTACTAATGAATCATAACTACCGCTAAAATCACCTATTTTTAGGAAATCATCAAAAATATTTTCAATGGTCTTTACAAGCCCTGGGAATTCATCCGGATCAAAGTTATCTTGTTGGTCAAGAATTGCTGAAATAGCTTTTTTAAGCTCTTTTCCTGCAGCTTCTGTCTTTCCATTTGCTATTAATTCCTTCGCAGCTTTTTCGTAATTTTGGACAAGTTCAAGGGGGCCTATCATAATGCTTCACTATAATTTAAACAATAAATAAATCTTTCTAAATTTCTTGCCAAATCCATTACTTTACCTTATAGTTTGGAGGTTCTGCAATTATCATTATATCATGAGGATGACTTTCTGTTATTCCGGCCTGCGTAATGATTACAAATTTTCCATTCTTTCTAAGCTGGTCTATAGTCTTTGCACCTGCATAACCCATACCTGCTTTTAGTCCCCCTACCAATTGATAAACAGTATCTGCAACTTTTCCCTTGTATGGCACTGCACCCTCAACCCCCTCTGGAACAAATTTGGATGAACCTAATTTACCGTATCGATCATGCTCTCCAGATGATATTGCCCCTAATGATCCCATACCTCTATAACTTTTGTACCTCCTCCCGCCTATTGTAATTTCCTGACCAGGAGCCTCGTCAGTACCGGCTAATAAGGAGCCCAACATTACCGTACTTGCTCCAGCTACTATGGCTTTCACAATATCACCAGAGTATCTAATGCCACCGTCAGCAATTACGGGAACTCCATAATTTTCAGCCACATCTGCCACATCTGCAATGGCAGTGATTTGAGGTATCCCTATACCTGCCACTATCCTAGTTGTGCAAATTGATCCAGGTCCAATACCTACTCTCAATCCATCAACATCGGCAGAAATCAGGTCCTCAGCCGCTTTCGATGTTGCAATATTTCCTGCAATTATGTCAACATTTATTTCTCTCCTCATTTTCTTAACGGATTCAATTAGATTTAAATTATGCCCATGTGCACTATCCACAACGATTACATCTGCACCAGAATTTTCTAGAAGTTTTGCCCTTTCAATATCAAATGGGCCAACTGCTGCACCAACCAATAGTTTTCCATTTTTATCTCTAACTGCGTCGGGGAATTGCTGTCTCTTAATAATGTCCTTCGCTGTTATAAGTCCTACCAAATTACCCTGATCATCTATTAACGGTAGTTTCTCAATCTTTTTCTCAGCCATAATTCCTAGCGCATCTTCTAATGAAATATTTTCTTTGGCAGTTACTACATTTCTTGTCATTATATCTTTAACTAATTTCTTATCATCTCTAAAAAATCTTACATCTCTTGATGTAAGAATTCCAACCAATTTTTTGCCTTCAACAACAGGTAATCCCGCGATTTTTCTCTCATTCATAATTTTAATTGCTTCTGCGATAGATGTGTCAGGAGTTACAATGAAAAGATCCCTTATAATTAGGGATTCTTCCCGTTTGACCCTTTTAACCAATTCAGCTTGTAAATCTTTCTTCATATTCCTGTGGATTATTCCAATGCCCCCCAATCTAGCCATGGCGATTGCCATATCTGCCTCTGTAACAGTATCCATAGGGCTTGAAACTATTGGGATGTTTAATTTAATATTCCTAGATAGTTGCGTCTTTGTAATTACTTGATTAGGTTCCACTGCTGATGCATCCGGTACAACTAAAACATCATCAAATGTGTATGCTATTTTAGCATTTTCGAGTTTTTTGGAATACATATTACACAAATTAAAATTCGTATAAATTCTTTAGCAATTACAATAAATAACGGAAAATTACATGAATTAACTTAAATTATCGAATAATGAAACTTATAAATATTAATTTTTGATAAAGTATTAGGTCCTTTGGGGGAGCTCGTTGTGACGGGCTGAGAGGATCCTGAAAGGATCGACCCTTAGAACCTGATCCAGGTAATACTGGCGGAGGGAAAAAATGAGAAGGATATATTATATTGTGGCTATTGTACTGTCTGTAATATTTATAGTTGCTGGGCTAATCTATTTTGAGGCACCGGAAATACAGAATAAAGCAAAAGTTACCATTACAATACTAACCTATCCATCACTCCTTAATTATGGTCCTAATCCCAATGAAACCTATAATTACGTTTTCGGAAATTTTGAAAAATGGTATCATGTTAACATAATAATAAAAAATGCATCTGGCGATCTTCTAAATGCTTTAGAGCAGTCAGGGGGAAAAGGTTACGATATTGTAATAGGTTTAAACAATCTAGATGCATATGCCGCATATAAATCTGGTCTATTTTATAAGTTTACAGTAAGCAATGAATCTTATATGAATGAGACCATAATGAAATATATGGATTCGATGGGTTATGTAATACCCTATGAATACTCTTATCTTACCACAGATTATAATCTTTCAGGTCCATTGCCATTGAGCATTATTAAAAATCTAAGTCTAACAGATTTTTATAATACGTCCATAGGGTCTCAATTTATAGTGGAAAACCCGTTAACCAGCATAACAGGTGAAGAATTTCTTTTAGAAGAATACGCATTTTATGAAAATGTTCTCAGAGAGAATTGGACCAATTTTTGGATAAACGCTAAAAGCATATATATAACCAGTGACTGGTCTTCAGGATTCAATATATTTGAATCTGGCGAGAAACAATTATTCTATTCATATTTAACAGACCCCGCATATAACCAATACTTTAATTACACTCCTATCGGCACAACTCCATTCAAATATGAAAATTCTTATTACTCATGGATGGAAGTTCTAGGTATAGGTATATTAAACTCCTCAAGTCACAAACCATTAGATGAGGATTTTGTAAACTGGTTTTTAGGAAAGGAAGTTCAGAATCAAATACCCATTAATGAGTGGATGTTTCCAGTAAATAATCAGGTAATTTTACCCTCAGTGTTTCATTATATACCTAATCCCGATCAAATAATTCCATTGAACGAATTTGTCAATGGTACATTTGTTTATTTGAATCTATCAAATCTGGAGCTCGAATGGGATGAGATTGAGACTAAATGATTTAATTTTCTTAGCGATTTTTATTCTATTATTTTTTCTGCCCATTATCTTTTTGATTACAGAAGCATTTAGTTTTCATGGAAATTACTTGATTTTTTTACTCATCAAGAGAGCCATCATGCAATCCATTTTACAAGCATCATTATCAACATTAATATCCTTGGCAATTGGATTGATATTAACAATTTTGCTAGTTGTTTACAATGGCAGGCTATTGAATGTTATAATAGCAGTAATGTACATTTCTTATGTCATGCCTGGAATAATAATTGCACTTTCAATTATATTTACCTTCGGTTTTGAAAACCCCTTCATGGAAATAATTCTGGGAAATGTTATTTTCAACGCACCTATGATTGGAATTTTAGGATACCTATATTCCATGGGAATGAACCAGAAGGAAATACAAATGGCGAAGATATTGGGTGCTTCAGATTTTCAACTTATAAAATTATACTTAAGAAATGGAATGAAAGGATTGTGGATTGGTGCCATATTGACTTTTATTCTGTGTTTCCAGGGGTTTAGCCTTCCATTAATAATTGGTGGTCCAAGGTATTCAACATTCGAAGTCTTAATATACCTCTTTAAGAGGACATACATCATGCCGGGGCCTTATCCATTCTCTAATGCATCTATGATGGCCATTCTGCAATTTTCAATTTTACTTTTTCCTGTTGTTTCTTATTTAATAATTTCAAGACTGCCTTCAATTTCTCAACCACAAAATTTTAAAGCATTTTCCCGAGGAAAGTCGCTAATTGCTTTGCTACTTCTGGCACTTATTCTTTTCATACTTTATTTTCCCATAATATTTCTCTTCTTACACAACCCATTTTGGGAAATGTTTTCATTATTGAATACCTATACTGTAAGATTGGCTTTGTTAAATACCATACTTTTCAGTTCTATATCCATACTTTCATCTCTACTTTTGTTAATTTTTGTTTTTTCTGATATTTCCGGCTACAAATCACAACTGATTTTCATAACTTCTACTGCACTTACGCCTGTTGCCATTGCTTTATCATATTTCTTGATTTATCAATCAATTCTGCCCTTACCGTACATAATAGTATTGATATTTATTGCCATATCGCTACCTTTTATGGCAAGAAATTATTCTGATTCCATATTGCGTATTCCTTTTTCAGAAAGAAATTCTCCTTTTATTCTGGGAGATTCGCGAATCGGTGCCTCTATATTTTATTATTTAGGGAGAATAAAGAGTAGCTTTATAGGGATAGTTGCTTTGGAATTTGTAACTGTTATGGGTGAATTTTCAGCTATAGCAACAGTTTACACCCAGAACACAGTAACATTAACGGTTGAAATCTACAATGAATTTTTATTAAGAAAGATAGGTATCGCCTACGCCATTAGCGAGCTTTTCGTGACTGTAATATTTATTTCAACATTCCTAATATACATGATGGGGATAAGTGGTAAATCTGGAAGCAAAAATCTCTATACAAGGAATAAGCAAACGGTTTGAAAAGGAATATGTTCTAGATTCAATCAGCATGGATGTATTTCCGGGGGAGTTTAGGGTTATTTTAGGTCAATCAGGTACAGGAAAAACCACCCTCCTGAATATAATATCAGGTTTAATAGCACCGGACAAAGGCAAAATAATTTTGGATGCGAGGGATATTACAAATGTCCCTACTGAAAAAAGAAACATTGCTTACATATTTCAAGACTTAGGTCTTTTCTCATCTTTAACTGTCCGAGATAACATTGCATATGGGTTAGTTGTTAGAAAATACAAGGAAGACGTTATTAAAAGAAAAATAAACGAATATAGCGTAAAATTTGGATTACAGAATCTATTAGATAAATATCCCATAGAATTAAGTGGTGGACAAAAGCAATTGGTAGCTTTGGCAAGAGCATTGATCATTGATCCATCAATAATTCTTATGGATGAACCTCTGAGCTCTTTGGACACATTCCTAAGAAACAGCATGCGCTGGTATATTAAGAATTTAGCAAAGTCCATGAATTTAACTGTGATATACGTTACTCATGATGTGGACGATTGCGCTATATTGGCGGATAAAGTTTCAGTTTTAAGCAATGGAAAAATTGTGGAGGAAGGAAAAAAGGAAGAAATTCTCGATAATCCAAAAAAGGAGGAAACGGCAAAACTTTTGGGTTATAATATAATTAATTTCCAGGGATCAAAATTATTCATCCATCCATATAAAATTAAAATTGGAGGAAATATCCAGGCAAAAATCATAAGCGAGGAAAAGGGTATTATGTTTCATTACCTACTCAAGACAGAATTTGGAGAGATATATGCCATTTTTGATAGGAAGTATGACGAGAAATATGGTATAACCATAAACGGGGTGTAGAAAGTTGGCATGCGGTATAGATGAGGCAGGAAGAGGTCCTTTAATAGGCCCTATGGTTATCGCAAAGGTATGCGGTGAAAGTGAGAAACTAAAGGAAATAGGAGTAAAGGATAGTAAACTGTTGAGCCAGAATAGAAGGGAGGAGATTTTTAACAAGTTGGGGGAACACAGCGAAAAAATAGACTACATTATAATTCCGCCAGAAACTATAGATAAATATGTATTAAAAGGAGAACTAAACCTTATGGAAGCCAGGTACATCTCACTCCTGATAGAAAAAGAAGGGTCATATATTGTAGATTGCCCTGATACCAATGAGGCGCGTTTTCAAGATTTATTGATTTCGCTCTCCGGCAATCATAATATAACAGCGAAGCACAAGGCAGATTTAATATATCCGGAAGTTGGAGCAGCCAGTATAGTAGCCAAGGTTATAAGAGAAAAAGAAATTGAAAAGATTAAAGAGGAAATTGGTGAGTTTGGTTCTGGATATCCATCTGATGAGAGGACTATCAGATTCATAAGTGAGTATTATTCTAAAAATAAAGTTCTACCACCTTACGTCAGAAAAAGTTGGAGAACATTAAAAAGGATAATTAATCTCGATAATATTGAATTATGATTTGTATTCGAAAGAATTTTTACGGGCTCCAAATATTCGACAGCTAACTATTTTGTATTTGTCAAAAATTTTTATTCAAAGAAAATATCAGAATGATAATGAGTTGGGTCCAAGATTATTATAATAATATCAAGGAAAGGGCCAATAGAGAATATGAAATTGCAAAGAAGGCCCGTTCCATTGGTCTCGACCCAAAAACCGAAGTAGAAATCCCACAAGCTGAGGACTTGGCAGGAAGAGTGGCTGCCTTAATAAAGATAGATGTAGCAGATAAAATTAGGGAATTGGAAAAGGAATATGATAGGGAGAGAGTTGCGATAGAAATAGCTTTGGAAGTTGCCAACAGTTATAATGGAACTCAAGAACAAAAGATAGAAATGGGGATAAGAACAGCATTAGCAGTTTTAACAGAAGGAATATTGGTAGCTCCACTTGAAGGTATAACAGGAGTTAAAATTAAAGAGAGAGACGGGAAGAATTTTCTCTGTATCTATTACTCAGGTCCTATTAGGAGCGCAGGCGGAACAGCTCAGGCACTGAGTGTAATGATAGGTGATTTAATAAGGAGAAAACTCGGAATTGAAAGGTATATACCTACAGAAGATGAGATAGAAAGATATAAAGAAGAAATTCCACTTTACGCAAGAATTCAACACCTTCAATACGTTCCTACCCCAGAAGAGATTGAAATTGCCATAAGGGGTTCTCCAGTTTGCATTACAGGTGAAGGTACTGAAGAAATTGAAGTTTCAGGTCACAGAGATCTAGAATTGATAGAGACAAATAGGGTAAGGGGAGGAATGGCATTAGTCATTGCGGAGGGATTAATATTAAAAGCTTCAAAACTTAAGAAGTACGCCAAAATTTTTCAATTAGAAGGATGGAAATTTGGAGAAGAAAAAAAAGAGGAGGATGCTACGAAACCCAATTACAATTATTTGAAAGAAATGGTTGCAGGTAGGCCGGCCCTATCATATCCTTCAAGGAAGGGAGGTTTCAGACTAAGGTACGGTAGAGGAAGAAACACTGGTTTGGCAGCAGTAGCCATTCATCCATTAACTATGAAGGTTTTGGACGATTTCATTGCCATAGGGACACAAATTAAGACTGAGAGGCCAGGGAAGGCTGCAGCTATTTCTACCAATGAAAATATTGACACACCTTATGTACTTTTAGATGATGGATCGCTTATAAAATTAAGAACAATGGGTGACTACTTTTATTATAAGGATAAAATAAAAGAGGTAGTTGACTTAGGTGAAATATTAATTTCTTTCGGTGAATTTTTGGAGAATAATAAAACATTGTTTCCAGGAGCTTTTACAGTGTCATGGTGGGAAAAATTAGTCAGGAAAAAGGGCTTGGAGCCTAAAGTGTTTAAAAATGCCAAAGAAGCAATCTTTTTTTCGAGAGAATTCCAATTACCTTTACATCCCGATTATACTCTTTTATGGCATGACTTGAATTTTGAAGATATAAAATCACTTAGGGACTTCATATCTGAAAGGGCTAGGATAGAAGAGGGAAGCCTTGTACTACCATTGGACAATAAGATTAAGCGAATATTGGAAGATTTACTTTTTGAGCACATTGTTCAGGGAGGTTTAATTATCTCAGATTCCTATGAACATCTCTTAGTTCCATTAGGTTTAGAAGTTGTAGGAAACAGAATCCAAAAGGTAACTGACATTCCATTTGATAAGGATGTTCTAGCATCATTATCTAAAATGGCGGGTTTCCCAATTTATGCCAAAGGCCCATCCAGAATAGGCGCTAGAATGGGAAGGCCTGAGAAGGCTCAAGAAAGATCGATGGATCCACCTGTGCATGTTCTATTTCCATTGGGAGATACATTGAAAAATAAAAGAAATTTCAACGATTACATTAAATTAAAAGGGGCTGAAATGCGGGTAAGAAAATGCAAACTCTGTGGTACTGAAACATATGAATATAAATGCCCAACTTGCGGAGAAAGAACAGAGGCAACAACTCAAACAAAAAAATTTGACATAGATATTAAAACTATAGTAGAGAAAAAGGCAAAAAAACTGGGGATGGAAGAATTATCAGATTTTCGGGGAGTGAAGTCGCTAATGTCTGCATCCTCTACCCCAGAGCCTTTAGAGAAAGGGATGTTGCGTTCATATCATAAAGTGTATCCATTTAAAGATGGAACTTGTAGATATGATATGTCTGATCTTCCCCTGACTCATTTTAGGCCTAAGGAAATAGGTTTGAGTGTGGAGAAGGCGAAAGAACTCGGATACAATTTTGATTATAAAGGTAAACCACTGGTATCAGATGAGCAGATTTTAGAAATTTACCCCCAGGATATCGTTATAAATGAGAGAGCTGGAGACTATATGGTAAGGGTCTCAAATTTCATCGATGATCTTTTAGAAAAATTTTACGGATTGGACAAATATTACAAATGCAAATCTAGAGAAGATTTAATTGGAAATCTTATAATAGGATTGGCTCCTCATACTTCAGGAGGAATTTTAGGAAGGATAATTGGTTTCACAAGGGGTAATGTGGGTTATGCACATCCATTCTTCCATGCAGCAAAAAGAAGAAACTGTGATGGAGACGAAGACTCTATAATGCTGTTGCTCGATGGATTAATAAATTTCTCAGTGGATTTCTTACCAAATACAAGAGGTTCAATGATGGATGCTCCATTAGTTCTCTCTACAAAAATAAACCCCCTGGAGATAGATAAAGAAGCATTAAATCTTGACATAACCGGAGACTACCCGCTTGAATTGCTCGAATTAACAAGAAATTATGTATCACCATCACAATTGAGTAATCTTGTGAAAACAGTTGGAGATGAAGTTAAAAAGGGGAACCTGTATCCACATTGCAATTTCAGTGATGATACACCAGATATTAATAATGGGACTCTTGAATCGTCTTACAAAAGCATAGATACAATGTCCAAGAAGTTGAAAAAACAAATGGAACTTGCAGTTAAGATTCGTGCGGTGGATGAAAACGATGTTGCTGAGAGAATATTGAAATATCATTTTATACCAGACATGATGGGGAATTTAAGGAAATATGGATCACAGGGATTCAGGTGCATGAATTGCAATACTAAATACAGGAGACCCCCTTTAAATAATAGATGCATTAAATGTGGTGGTCAAGTTAAGGAGACAGTACATTTAGGAAATATTAACAAATACATGAATGACGCGAACTGGTTAATGGAAAATTTCGGGGTTTCAAATTATGTTAGGCAAAGAATACAGATATTGAACAGATCTATGGAAGAACTCTTCTATTCAGAAATGGTGGGAAAAGATAATAATGTAAAGACGCTTGAAGATTTCGGATGATACCAAGGATTTATTTTGTCGGAACCGCAGGTGCTGGAAAATCATCATTAGTAGCAGGTTTCCAAAGATGGCTTGAAAATATAAAGCTAGATGCAGCTACATTTAATCTGGACCCCGGCGCAGAATATATACCATATTCTCCTGACTTTGATATAAGGGAGAAAATATCTCTGGTTGAGGTGATGCAAGAGTACGATCTCGGTCCAAATGGAGCTCAAATAGCTGCTTCGGATTTACTAATACAGCATCTTGATGAATTTGCTGAAGAAATAGATGCATATGAATCCGATTATATTTTAATAGATGTTCCTGGGCAGCTTGAGCTTTTCGCATTCAGACAATCTTCAAGAGAAATTATCCGGACCCTTGGAGAAAGAAATAGTGCTATTGTGTATCTGATCGACTCAACTTTGGCTAAGGTTCCTAGTTCATTCGTTTCATCAAAATTTCTGGCCATGAGTGTATTGACCAGATTTTACATTCCTTTTCTTCCTTTAATATCTAAATCAGATCTTCTTTCCCCAGAAGAACGTTCCTACATAGAAATATGGGAGAAGAATCCAGAAGAACTGTTGGAAGCATTGAAGAAAGAGAAGGGCGGAATGAGTGCATTGTTAGCAG
>JAFMDN010000023.1 GCA_017857235.1 Methanobacteriota archaeon | reverse complement strand
CTATCATACGAGCCTGTCGAGCTCGTGACACGGGTTCAAATCCCGTCCGGGGCGTGTTTTAATGGTATTTTTCATTTATGATATGTTTCAATAAAATTTTAAATTTTTTTAAAAATACAGTTTTGTGGATATTTCAAGCATACTTAAATATATAAAATACGCACTGACAATTATCCTAATATTTATCTTGATAACCTCATTAATTTCCGCCTATATGTTTATCTCCGAAAATATTCAATCTAAAACACCATTAATCTATGTAACTAACTATAATTCTTCATTTTCTAATGGTTCATTAATTGTGACGTTCAACTTACATGTTCATAATCCTGGTTTTTATCCATTAGAGAATTCTAAGCTAAGCTATACCGTATTTAATAATACGACTTTAATATCGTCGGGAAATATATTTTTGGGTGATATTTCTGGAAATTATTCCCATTATGTAAAAATAACAATCATCCCAAGCTCAATCATATTGGAGTTTTTGGGAAAATACATGACAGAAATCGGTAAGCTTTTTAATTTTCAAATGGATGTTTCATTTAGTACTTATTATACTTTTAATTTATATCACTTTGTCGTTAATATTTTCAAAAATCTTTCAATTGAGGCACCAATTATGTATTTTCATATTGGATATGTTCATTATATATATAATTCATCTTACCTAAATGTCTCATTCCCATTTACGATTGATACCGCCAATTATTTGAAGGGTAATATGACACTCGAAACAATATTATCAATAAGTTCAGCAAACATAAGTTACGACAACGTCTCTGTCCCCTTGGGTTTGAATTTTTCCAATTATTTAGTCTATCATATTCCATCAAGGTATCTGCAAAACAACGAAATTGCCAACTCTTCTATTTTTGTATGGCTTGATTTCTATGGGTATAGAATATATTTAGGTGAATTCAAATGACACAACCCATGATCTTTAGGAATGCAATTTCCCCCTTTCTGAAATTTATAGTAATACCGACTTTGGTTTATTCTGTACTTTCAAGTCATTTATTAATGTATTATTTTGCGGGAATCGGAACTTTTCACTCGGGTATTGATCCAATTATGATAATTATATTTGGAGCTCCACCATTTATCTCTGATGTACTGAGAACTTCCATGACTAATTCTAGAAACATTGTCATTTCCGTTATAGCAGAAATGGCCTTTATGGGGCTATTTTTCTATTATCTCTACTCAAATGCATATGTATCCATTCAATCACATAGTGCTAGCATAATTTTTTATTATGGAAACATCTTCATATTCATTTTCTTAATATCATTGTTGTCGATTCTCTATAAAAACGATTTATTAAGGAACCAATATCCGATGAAGGTTTGAATTTCTTTTATTATCCAATAAAATTCAATATAAGAGATTTCACATAATAACCTAAAAATCCAGTAATATTAAATAATTTAACGAATAAAATAAAAATCAACTAAATACCCTTTAATCAACTGATTTTAATCCCCAGTAATAGAAAAACAAAGCCGAAATTGCATAAATAAGGCTGTCATAAGGGTATGGTATAATGTTCTTTCCTCCAAATTGTTCACTTCCAATGTATGAAAATAGAAGAGTAAATATAATGAAAACTAGGTACCATAAACCCGATTTTAGGTCCACCGCTGTAAATTTTCTCTTTCTAACGAGAATAAGTACAAACGCAAGACCAGCTAGTACTGACAATATAGCTATAAATATGCTGCTGAATCCCGACCAATAAATTAAGAGTCCACCAATCACAAATGCAATTGGAGAAAGGATCTTGTAAGCTGGCAGTTTAAATGGTCTATTTTCATTGGGGAATTTCTCTCTAAAAACAGCTAGACTTACAGCAGCAGGCGCATAAGAGACCAATATAGCATCAACGAATACCCCTAGTACTGATGAGAATGAAGGCAATAAAATTAGATAAGGAATGGAAATTAAAACAACGAGAATTGCTGAATTTATTGGTATTCCCTGATCACTGAGTTTTGATAAAAACTTTGGGAAGTACTCGTCATACCTTGATAGTGAATTGGAAACTCTAGCTGCTCCACCGAAATAAATTAATCCGTCACTAAATGAAGCTATAATTACCGCAATTATTATAATAATGGATAAATAGCTCAAACCCAACGCCTGTGAGGATGATATGAATGGATATGGAAAATTTGAAAGACCCGACCAGTCACCAGGAGACAATCCTAGCTTATTCCAATTAATGGTTCCCAAAAACGCAATACTTTCGAACATATATATCAGTAAAACTATTAATAACGATACTATGACTGCCCTTGGGATAAATTTTCCAGGGTCCTTAACTTCTTCTGCATAATCTATAGGCTGCCTGAAACCGGCATAAGCGAGAATTGTTGCAGATACTGCCAAGAATAAACCATCTATTCCGTATGGTGCAGGCCCACCATATGAATAGTAATTTGATGGATCGAAGAATTTTAATAGGATAGCAATTATAAAGATTATCAGAACTATTTTGATGATTGTTAAAATGTTGTTAATATCTCCCATTAGTCTTACATGTCTTATGTTAATTAGGAATAATATGATTACAATGCCAACCGATATTATTATGCCGAGATTTGATATTGTTTGACCGTTGTAAAGGCCAGGAAAATAAAAGCTTAGATATTCAACTATCGATGTTACAACCAACGGCATCACTAAAGTATATCCAAGAAAAGCAGCCCATCCATTAAGCAATCCAACTAGAGAACCATGACTTTTTGCAGGATAATAAGCAACTCCTCCTGCCTTAGGCCACATGGTTCCTAGTTCAACATATACCAATGCCATTGGAATTATTAGGAAGAATGCAATAATCCAAGAAAATATTCCTACGGGACCTCCAAAGGTAAGCACTGTAACTGGTATATAGGCTATTGCTGGACCTAGTATTGCTCCTGTAGTCAATAGGATTACGTGCCAAAAATTAAGTTCCTTTTTATATCCATGCTCTCCCATCTCAAATTTCACCTAAATATAAATTAGAATTCTATAGCGTATACCCTGGCTGGAGCACCACTTCCATTCTCTATTTTTAGAGGTGCCGTCACTAATAGATATTCCTTCGATTCCTCAAGCTGATCAAGTCCATAAAGGTCTTCTATTATTACTAAGCCCGAGCCAAGAATTTTCTTATGTACCATGAAATCTTTATGGGAATATGGTTCTATCCCAAGTGTATCTATTCCCACCAATTTTATTTTCTTTTTTATCAAAAAATCTGCCGCATCCTCAGATAGTCCGGGGAAATCATATTGAAATTCTTTTGTAAATGCTCTTTTCTTATACCATCCTGTATTAATCAGTAAACCTTTTCCATCATAACGTGAATCCCACTTTTCCTCAAATTCTGATGCGTCAATTTCATTTCCTTTAGCTTTCAACTTTATCATAAAGCTGGGTAGTATTAAACTGTCTATCGGAATTTTGTCAATAGGATCACCGTTTTCAAGCATATGTGCTGGAGCATCTACGTGAGTTCCGCTATGAGTAACACCATAAAACGATTCAACCAAATATCCGTCCCTTGGTACAGTCCCTACTGGCTCAATTTTTAAATTAGGGTTTGTTGGCCACAGGGGCATGTAACTCCTAAGAGATGTGGAAAGATCGTACAATCTTTTTATTTCCATATAAAATGAAAAACAAGATAAATTTAAATTTTTTGTAAAAATAATTTAACTTTTTTAAAGATTTTGTCAAAACTTATAGTTAATGAAATGACAAAAAGTTAAATAAATTATGTTATCAAATTTGACAATTTATTTATAATTTTCTGAATCCTTTCTTTCTGTTCCGAAGTTATTTTCGATTTATCCAAGGAATCGACTATGTACTGAACTGAATCTTCGATGTATGAAATTATTCCGTCGAGACTTCCAGTACTCCTATAAAATTCATATCTGAGTCTCCAACCAGGAAAATAATTAGACGCCTGCTCAATTAAAGCCTTTCCTTTATCAGAGAGTTTGTAATATATCTTGTTATCTTTCTCTTCTGAATCAAGAAATCCCGAAAGCTTGAGTTCTCGTAGATATGGATATACAAGACTGGGAGAAAGTCTTGTAAGACCACCACTTTCCTTTTCAGCCAACTCTATGATTTCAGATCCTGTAAGTTCCTTATTATACAATGCAAATAAGATCAATAGCCATCCTTTTTGGCCTATGAATCCGTATTTTCTCCATTCATCCCATCCATGCATATGTCCGTGCATTGTTATCACCTTAATCGGATATCCGATATCAATATTTAAAAATTATGCAATTACCTCAATTTTATCTTAAATATCTTCTAACTTTATTTTAGGGAATTACAATTCACAAACTTAATCTCAAAAAATAATAATATGCACTCATCCGCTTTACCCTGATAGCACTATATGATCATATGTATGCAATAATTTATATGCTTAATTCTAAATAATTATTCCCATAATTATCCCTATTAAAGGCGATATGATCCATATGCTAATGATCCTTAAAATCGGTCTATATATTAGAAATCTTATTTTATTAGAAAAAGCCACACCGAGAATGCTGAATGTGATAGCCTGTGAATTCGAAAATGGAATAGAAAAGATACTTGCTATTTCCACTAATACAGTACTGGTAGCAATTGACATCATTGCACTAGAATAGTTCATGGAAAATATCTCCTGTCCTATTCGCTTTAAAACTCCGTCGCTAAGAAACAATGAACCAAGAATTATCGATATCATTGATAAAATTAAAGAAAAGGTGCTGAAACCATACACTGATAAAATTAAGCCCATGGTGTTTTCGCCCAGAGTGTATGCAGATGCAAATGAAAATATAATAATCAGAAATCTCATAAATTCTGATTTTTTCCAAATATCATTAAATTTTATCTTGGAATAAATTTTCATCAAAATGAAGGAGAGTGCGACGGCAAACGCTGGTCCTAAAAACCACATAAATACTATCTTTGCAAAAATGTTCAGTTCAGAGTATCTACCATATCTAATCATTAGCCCAATGGAAATGCCAACGATGGCCATTGTAAGTGATAGCGGAACCCTTGTAACTTGCGCTAGTATGAATATTAAAATCGTGGTGATAAGCAGAAAGACCAATACCTCTGCATTGTAATTGAAAATAACCTTTGCGGTTTTTAACATTACATCTCCTGATACTGTTAATCCAGTTGAAAAACCTGTAATACCGATTATTTTAGCCACTTTTTTATTAGCTATGTTAGATCCAACTAGTGTTCCTACTGCAGTAGCCATATTATTTCCAGAAACGAGAAATATGAGTACTAAGACCAGAAATAATATTGCTATCAGGATGTCACCGTTATAGCCACATTAATTAAAATGTCAGCAATATCTTGGGAGGTGTCTAACAGATCGTCTATTTTATGTGTTATTTCCGCTAAATGAAGGAAGGTAAGGTAATGGAGCTTATTGGCCTCCTTATAGAGGGAATCTAATAATTCATCCTTTAGGTCATCAACCTCCTCCTCTAGCCCGGATACCCTAGACCATAAAGATACCATCTTTTCAATTGTGTTTTGTTCTAACATCTCCATTATAGATTTTTGCGCATCCAAATTATAAATCAACATATTTCTTAATTTTGAATAATATTGGCATGTTTTTTCTTTTACATCCTGCCCACTTGTCAAAAGAAAGTCTTGATATCTTAAAATTTCCCTACTCATATAATATAACCTGTCAAGGATATCATCACATTTATCTATTAGGAGATTAAATGAGTCCATTAAATTTGGTGTGATAGCGCCATTGGTTATTTCATTTTTTAGTTCAAAAGTTAAATGATCGCCATCCATCTCATTTTTTCTAATTGTTTCTTTATATTGAGATATTTCCAAGTTTGAGCAGTCCAGCATTTTCATTAAATCGTTTGTTGAAGTTATAATATAATTTGAATATTCATTGATTCTCTTGAATATTACTTTCTCAGTTGGATTTATGAAATTAAAAAATTTTTTCCTAATGCTCATCGGATGTTCACGGTTAAGGTATAGCCAATATATATTCTTTTATATTCAGATGACCTATAAGTCCGTGGAATCCTGGCATATTTTTTTTCAAAGGATTGCAGTATTGGGTATAACAGGAGAATCCATTGAATGTCCCAACACAAATTATTTTGATTTTTATTACGAAAGCACAGATGGGTCAATAAAATTGGAAAATAGTGGAAACATGTTGGTTAATAAATTCACCAATTTTATTAATGAATTCCAATTAGACAGAAAGCGATTGACAGATATTAAATGGGCATATCTAATGCCCAGGATAAAATGTCATTTAAATCAAATAGAAATTCTTCTTTTAATAAATAATAGATCCCTTCAGGCATTCACCAATATCATTCTTGAAATCATAAATGTTATGAATCCCGATTTTGTTATTACGTTAAAATATATTGACGATTCAAGAAATATTTCAACTAGCGCTCTTGCAAATTTTGCAAAATTAAACTTGGAAAATTTTCATTTTGATTATGTTTGTCCGCAAATTAACTTTTTTATGATAAAGAGGACAGATAATATTGAAAAATCTTCATTTATAATATATTCCTATGGTTCTAAAGAGCTCTCATTGGTAGATTTCGATTTCCTTTTCCCTACGTTTACTGAAATGCCAGAAAAACTACTCAATCAGATACTTAAAAGCTATAAAAATAAAAAGATACTCATGTTATTTGGATCATGTGATGGATATAGATGCAATATTCAAGTGCTCTCTAAATGATTCTCAATTAATCAATTCTAGAGCATTATCCTTAAAATTTCTGAGTGTTTCTTCTAGATTATCTGACTTAGAAAGCCAAATCCTAATTCCCAGACCTTTCAACATGGCCTTAGTGTTTTCTCCGATATCCCTGCAAACTACGTCTGTAATTTCCATTCTTTTGCATATTTCCATAAAGTTCTTTCCGAAGTTAGAAGAAACATTGTTCTCGATATTTCCCAATAAACTGTAATCATTTATATTATAAATTAAGAAATATCGAGCCCTGCTAACTTTTTTGCTAATTATATTCCCATCCATGGGTATTAGCAGCTTTCTTGTTCCTCTAACGCTTGGTTCTATATGTATGCTTATATTTCTTATTTCCCCGAATTTCTCATATATTGACCTTTCGAGTCTATCAGCAATTTCATGTGCTTCTATAATTGTCAGTGAAGGTTTAACTGTAATAATTGCCTCTCCAAACACAACTGGACCAGCCCATCGCAATCTTAAGTCTTTTAATGCCTCAACTCCACTATCCTTCAATATCCCATCCTTAACCCTTTCTGATAAGGATGGATCTTTCGGGAGATCTAATAATGAAACTATGCTGCCTTTTCCTATTTGATAAGCAGTAATTAGAATTGCGATTACTGCTATTCCTATTGAAATGTAATAGAATAAAGCTTGATGTAAAACTGAAAACAATAAAAGTCCGACGCCAACACCAAGACCCTCATAGACATCTGCATATGTATGCCTTCCATCTTCTACCAGAGATCCAAGACCCATCAATCTACCTGCATTTATCTTGAGGATCCCCGCAATTGCTAAAGGTATTAGCGTAGATAGCTGTATCCATGCTGAATAAATTGATGAATAATTCTCTGGGGCCATGGAATTTATTGCAATATCAAAGGCTGAAAATGCAACTATTATTGAAATCATGAATGATACAAGATCATCCAATTTATAGAGTCCGTACGAAAATTTCTTTGCATAATTCCCTTCTATAACCCTAAGTGTTATCAAAACTGCAGATGTTATGGATAGATCTATAAACACATGGAACCCCTCTAACAGCAGAACAGAATTTTTTAAAATTAAACCTGAAATTATTCTAATTATTAAAATAAACAATTGCAAAGCTAGGACGGCAACAATAAGATGTTTTACATTAGCCTTTCCATGGCTATCCTTATATTCATCTTTGTTCCTGATTTCCAACACTTGTTAGTTATTTCAGATAAGAATACTTTTTCCTTTCTGTGTCATGCTCATTAATTCGGTATAAACGAACACTATTACGAGGAAACCCAGGAAGGTATACGCTATTATTGGGATGGTTGAAAAAAGAGAATAAATTAATACACTTAATGAAAGAACCTGGGCCATAGACCCCACTATAATCTCATTGAATCTCCTGATCATAGAATCAATATTTATCTTAATAAGTGAAAAATTGGCAGATATATGTATAAACAAGTTACCCATCCCAGCAAGTGCCCCCAAAATGATAAAAGAATGAAATGGTCCTAACTTTAAGATCATTGGATAGGTTACCAATACGTATAGAGCAATTGTAAGAAAAGAAGCCATTATTGGATTGCTATTCCTCAAAACAGAGAATATTTTTGGAATCAAACTTCTGAGGGACATGGCATATATATTTCTAGAACTTGCCAGCATAAATGATAGAACTGATAATATACCGTCATTTATCACTGTAAAAAGCAATATGTAATATCCCCAAGGACCAATTATTCTTAGTATTTCAGATACAATAGGTACCCTTGATTGCGTCAAGTCGGATATTTGCCCGTGCCAAAGCAGTCCATTTAAAAGTCCATATATTAGTATGGAGTTAAGAACTCCCCCAACTATTATCACGCTAATCGCTGCTCTACCTATATTCTTTTCAGCCCTCTTTACCTCTCCAGACACTGGCGTTATTGACCCATAGCCGGTCGGGATACCCATCGCATATAATATTCCCAAGGAAATTGCTCTTGCAGATAGACTACCATAATAACTCGCCGATAATGGGTTATAAAAATGAAAATTAGCATAAACTACACTATAAAAGAATGTTACGATAAATATGGCAATTTCCATAATCGCAGCAAAAATTGCATATTTTGTAGATGGCCTTATACCAATCACCAAGAAGGCTGACGCAGGTATAATAGATAACAAATAAGCATACCATACATTGATATGAAGAAGATAATTTACAAGAAAAGTAGCCCCTGCGACATATGCCGATCCATAGAGAGTTGAATAATATGTATAAACCATTCCTGTTTCCAGCCCCAATCTCTTGCTTAAGCCATAATAGGCATAATTGAAATAACCTCCGGTAGATGTGAATCTTCTAGCCAGATATGCGACTACTAAACCATTCAACAACACCACTATGGTACCGATTAAAACTATAACTGGTGCAAACTCCTTGGTTAGCACTATTACAACGGTTGTATAAGTTAAAAGTGATAGAAATGGCGCTTGCCCTCCAATGGACAAGAAAAAGACTTCCCAGAACTCTATCTCTCTTTTAAGACCGTCATTCTGTGAAATGTTTTGTAGCTTAATATCGTTTGGCATTATTGTATCTCTTAGGGTTAATTATCTTCAGTAAATATATCTTATCTTCATTTTTGGACACAAGCTTTCCTCATGAAATCATTATCATAAATCTTAAATTATAGGGATATCATAATTCAGGGTTCTTCAAAATAATTTCTAATATTGATCTTGGGAGATGCTTAAAATTGACCTCGTATCCTTTAATTATGGTTTCGGGGAATTCTTTGGTTGATAGCCCGTGAGAATTTTTAAATTTCCCATAGTCATTATCGTAATCGAATATGAGAAACAAACCCCCATTGGCAACGAAATTCATTATATAAGGAATCGAATCAAATTTATTACTCCAGTGATGGAAAGAAAAAGTTGTAATTATCAAGTCAAATTTCTCCTTTATAGGTATGTTTCTACTGCTACCCTGGTAAATTTTAACCCTTCCTGATGAAATCTCTTTCTTCAGTCTCCTTTTAGCTATATCTATCATGAATTTGGATGGTTCAACAGCATAAATTTCAGCTTCTGTTTTGGAAGAAAGTTCCTTAATAAGTAGACCAGTTCCACTACCAATATCTAAAATTTTGGAGGGGTTGTAATTTAATATCTCACTTACTATTAACTTATGGTACCTATAAAGAAATGGTTCCGCAAAATATCTATAAAGATATGATGATATTAAACCGAATTTCTCATCTTTAGGATCGTAATATTCTGCCATTCTCAATTCACTGCCTTTTCAATAGCATTATTATTAATTTCATCACTTTCCAGTTTTGACCATTTTTCGCCCCATTCTTTCATACTATTGACAATTGCACCCAGATCTTTCCCTTTTTCCGTTAAAACATAAGTGACCCTAATTGGCCTCGTATTGCTCACAATTCTTGTTAATATATCCTCCTGCTCGAGAAATTTCAACTTTTCGGAAAGCATACGGGATGAAATTCCCTTGACAGATCTTTTCAACTGATTGAACCCCTTGGGCTCAGAGCAGAGGTCTCTTAATATCATGAAAGTCCACGCATCCCTTAATATGTATAGGGTTCTCTCAACGGGACACATTGACGTCTTCCTTGCATCTATGTCATAATGTTTCCTCTGCATGATTAGATATTTGAACTAGGTTTAAATAATTAACCTATATACTTCTTTATACCTGATTATCGGATCTACCATTTCAGCCATTTAGCCCCTCGAATCTTATTGATTTAAGTAAATTCAAGTAATATGTTCTTTCTCAATATCTCTGGTTCACAGTTGTTTCACCGGTAAACATATTCATTAAAAATAAACCAATATTATGAAAAACATTCATACAATAAAGGGACCCTTCAATCATAAATTCTCAGTTATAAAAAATGATCTCTACTCAAGCATTCTCCATCCTTAAATACTCCTATGTTTCCTTTTTCTTGTCCCTTAATTGCAATGTATTTGTCCCCCTTTGTTGGTATAATGTAGTATTCGTTCGTGTGACTGAATTCATCTTTTAAAATTATTTTAAATTTTGAATTTTCATCTTTCCCTTCCACTGGCTCATATTTGTAAATTAAATATTTCCCTGAAGATACGTAAATCCTTTTTTCGATTAATCCCTTTTTGCTTTTGGTTAAACAATCAGATTCACTAATTTTTGAGTTCATATTTAATATTAACAAATTTAATTAGTTAAATTTTAATAGGGCTTGGTGGCTTCTCACAAAAATTACTTGGATTCATTGATGTTCATAACCATGGCATCATTCTGGGCTCTGAATTATTCTGTACTCAAATTAGCCTTAAATTATGAACCTCCTTTTGTTACATTGTTTTTTCGTATACTGTTTGCTTTACTAACATCCCTAATATTTGCCTTGCCATATTCATCATCTTTCAAACACATTAGCCTGTTAGATACCTTCATTCTAGGCTTCTTCAATATATTTTTATTCATGGGTCTTTGGTTTCTCGGCGAGAAAAGTGAGCCCGCCTCAATATCTTCAATTTTAGTTTATACATACCCTATAATTTCTGTCCTTTTATCTGTAATTTTTCTCGGTGAGAAACTAAATCTGTATCAAACTCTTGGGTTATTTTTTGGCTTTTCAGGGGTAATACTTATAATGATAAGAAACATAAAAACGGGGGGGATTTATGGAATTATTCTTCTTATCGGGGCTGCCCTTTCATGGTCCATAGGAACAACATATTTCAAAAAAAGATTGGACAAGTTCAACGTTCAAACTGTCAATTTTCTTCAATATGCATTTTCCCTCCCCCTTGTCGGAATAATTTCATTCACAGAGGGGTTAAAACCCATAAGTTTACCATTTATATTTTATACTTTTTATATGGGGTTCTTCGGCACTTCGCTTGCCTACCTAATCTATCTCTATCTCGTGGGTAAACATGGGATAATAAAAACGAATCCCTATCTTTTCATGGTTCCAGTCTTAGGGACATTATTTTCAATTTTCATCAACAATGAAAGAATTAATGTATTCACCATTGGGGGACTTATATTGGTTGGATTAGGAATTTATTTAAGTTTTAAAAATAAATAAATTTTGCCAGTAAACAGATTTTATTGTTGGATTCTCAATTATCAATGATTATAACACCGTTTTAATAAAAAATGGTAACAATCAAAAAAAGCCTGAAATATATAAAGAATAATGAATAAATTACAATATCTCATCCGCTTTACTTCTCCTTTTAACCGGAAACATTATGAACGCTATGTATAGGGTTGCTAGGAAAGTAATTAGCATAATAACAAAGGTTAACATAGCTGCTTCCGGAAGTATTGCAGGTATATTGAAGAGTGGATTAATCTCGTCACTCGCAGGTATTCCACTTTTTCCAATTACTATAATATATGGGTACCTCGATATATTCATCTCGATCTCAAAGTACATCATCAGGAAATATGATGCAATTGAACCCACAAGTGCCATTGGGTAAATTAGATTTCTTGAAAAAAGCCCTATGGCAAGTACCAGCATAATAATTGCAAGAATTTCACTTATCATTAATGAATAATTACCTTGCATTGCTGTATAAATATATTGTGAATATGACTTAATTTCATTTACGAGGATGATCATGAAAATTAAGGATAAAACTGAGGAAATTAATGTAATGCTTCTGGTAAGTCTAATTATTCCATTTCCGAATTCTCCCTTTTTCACTACATTTTGAGCATAAACAGTCACAATAAATGATGTTACAGCGAGAGATATGAACCATGTATAGAGAACTAATGGCCAGTATACTGGGTTCAGAAAGACACTTTGATTATTTGGGAGAAATAGTGTTAGGCCGCTTACCGTTTCGACCTTAACTCCATAAGGATAATCTATGGTGGCAAAAATTGAACTCATCCCGAGTGGTACTAGTAAAGCTCCTATCATCATGAACAAACCTACGACAATGTGAGTATTTGGCTTCATCTTATCCCATGTATACCAATAAATTGCCATTGATACTATGGCAATCATTATTCCTACTATAGCAATGCTAACTGGATAAAATAACGTGTCTGTGGCAGTAAACAGTAAAGACGGCCAGTATCCTGCTAAAAACACTGTAAGCCAGGTGGCCAAAACACCTGCGAATAAGTCAACTCTTATAAGATAGGATGTTAGCTTTCTCGCAAAAGCCACATTTTCCTCCTTCTTTTTTAACCTGCCCCAAATTTCAAATATCGGGATTAAAATTGATAAACCCAAAACTATGGTAACAAAGAAATAGTGGGCAAAAAAGGTGAATGCTATTCCAATTAAACCCCATTCTAGGTTGCTCATTCTACCACCTCTGTGTTTTTCTTAAGATTCTTTAAATAAATCATGTAGAAACCCCAGAGCCCGGCAAAAAGAATTGCCAGTTCTATTAACATTATCATGATAGTGAACCAAATTGTAATCGGATGCGGTGTAATTACCTCTGGATATGTAACTAACCCATATATTGTCCAGGGATGTCTGCCCATTTCTCTTGCTGCCCAGCCCGAGATTGATGCAACTACACCAGAGAATGCTCCTATAAATGATCCATATATTAGGAACCGTTCGGTGCTTCTTCTAAAAATTGCTTTTACGAGCCTATCGATTAACTTAATGTATAGACCAAAATATGCGATTGCAAGTATGAACAGAACCACACCCAGTATCACCATTGTATAATAGAAGAAATGCAACCATGGCTCATAAGTCATGCTAGCTTGAATTGTCATTTGAGCATATGGATTATTAGACCCAGGAAGTGATTCCAGGTAATTGAATCCCCTGAAGTAATGATTGAAGTTTCCATATAGGAGAAAACTTAGTATAGGGTTGTAACCTCCATTTGGTCCAATCCCTTCAGTTGCATAGAATATATTTCTCTGGAATTCATAAAGCAGTCTCCCCTGCTGATCACCTGCTATTGGCTGGAGAATTGATGCAATTGCCCCTGCACCAAATGTAACCTTGAGTGCTTTTAAATTGTATTCATATTTTCCGTATCCTTTTAATATTTTGTATGAAACGTATGATGCAGCAATAAATGATGAGTCTATAACGGCTGCTAGTAAATTATGTATATAGGTTATTATAGCTTCTGGACTTACAATTGCAATCCATGGATCGGTGGTAAATGGGGCGAGTAGCTGGAATGCATTTGGTGATGCAAGCACTACAGAACCGTAATTTGAAAGTGCTGTCGCCAGTATTCCCAGCGATTTTGAATTAACAACATCCGGGCCCATTGTGGGTACCCATGGCAAGATATTCTGACCTACAAAGTTACCTGTGCCCCATGGAACCTGCATCCATGCATTAACCGCCAGAATCATATATGCAGATAGGTTTGATCCAAAGAGAACCCCAAAACCTATGAGCATATGAATTATTCTATGATTTTTAAGAACATCAAAGGTTGTGAGGTAAGTACCGATAAGAACGATTTCAATAATGAATGCGTAGAGTTCTATAATTAAAGGTGCGGCAGCCATGGATGCTATCAACGCGATAGACCCAGACCAAACAACTACCAATCCAAATTCAACCAGAGTCCCCGTTACAGCACCTGCTGCAAAGCTAATTCCCCATATTTTTGATGCATTTTTTGCCAATTTAATGTAATCGTTATCCTTTTTGATCGTTCCAATAGCCTCTAAAGCTAATACTAGAATAGGAAAACCAACTGCAAATACAAGGAATACTGCATGAACATAAATTCCAAGAATCGTCATGTATTCAGCTAGATTGGCATTCTTCCATGCTGAAGATAAATCTAGTGGGATTTTATTCATAGGCAATAGGTTAAAAAAAACAGTTGGGTCAAGCATAGAGAAATGATTCACAATAACAAATAAGAAAATTATCAGGATTTAAGTCAGCTTAATTTTTTTAAATTTCAAGTCACTTAAATTTTTACACGGATTTATATTCCTTAAGTTTAATTTCAATTAGGTTTCTTAAACTTTCTCCTCCATCCTTTTTAAAAAAGAATAAACCAAGCCTTCTTTTTATAATATCTTCCGGATATACTGGCATTTCATTCATTATTACCTGATCTATTAATTCATCATTTGATTTTGTGGGTTTTCTCTGATACAATATTTGCGGCAACCCCCTGGTTTCTATATTTCTTTTCAATAATCTTTTTACGTAGGGAATCGAATGTCTTGCTGCATTTCTATAATTTGTTATTTTAACTCCCATTATTGAAATCATTCTCCTATTGATTTCAATATGAAAGTCCCTTGTCACTCTTCCTGGAGAGTTTCCTCTTCCATAAAGAGGCCTTATTCCTGCATATCCTCTCAATATATCTGTCTCTTTTAAATCTGGTATTATCCTTTTCGCTGATTTGAAAATATAATTTCTATCCTCATCATCAAATGCAAATTCATCGGGAGTATCTATAAACTTATCGGTTGTACCAACAATTAGAGTTTCATCTCGAGGTATTATAAACATTTGTCTTCCATCTAAGTGGGATTTAAAGGCAATGGGATTTTTTATATATCCATTATTATCAATTATCAGATGGGATCCTTTCGATAGCTTTAGATTGCTTATTTTTTCCCCCGTATACATTTTAAGTGTTTCATTTACCCAAGGACCTGTAGCATTGATTACCACTTTACAAACTGCCTTACCTGAAATTCCAGTAACCTTATCGGCTATCTTTATTTCCACCTGGTCCGATTCCGCATCATTGATCTCCGTTACTTCCGCATAGTTAATTGCTTTTGAACCATTTATCACACCGGATAATATATTTGAAACAGTTAAATACGCATCATCTGAAATGGCGTCCGTATATGTGAAATAACCTTTGAATCCTTCATAATTGTATTTATCATTGTACATCCTTGGGATTCTTATTTTCCCTCCTATCAATTCGTATACAAACAGACCAAATCTTATGGTTAGAGGATTCCAAGAATAATTATCTATTAGAATGTTGAATTCCCTCTCTTCGACAAAATTTGTATTTTTAATGAGATAATTCCTCTCCCGCAGAAGTTCCCGAGTTAGCATTATATGTCCCTGTTGGAGATATCTAATTCCGCCATGAATTAGTTTTGAGGAATAGCTTGAGGTTCCAGAGGCAAAATCCCCCTTATCCAAAAGTAATGTTGAAACTCCATTGGCCGAGAGTAAATTAAAAATTCCCGCACCTGCTATTCCGCCGCCTATTACACATACATCGAAATATTTTCCATTTAATCCTTTAATAATTTTATTTCTTGTTTTTAATGAAAATTCAAATTCCATCCTATCACCTGTATTTATTTAGTATATCAGCCCTATCTGATATGATCCCTGGATAACCCTTTTCTTTTAGGGACTGAAAAAGCTCTGGATCGTTTACAACCCATGGGATGGTTTTACTCCTATCATAAATATCCAACTTTGGCAATAAATTAACTTCCGGTAGACTTAACCCTATCTTTTTTAAATAGAATTCCACATTATGCCTACCAAGCATTGTGAGGGATACATGGTCCATATCTAGACCGTAAGTATATTGGGGCCATTTTTCCCTGCCGTATATTAATGGCAGAGGATCGAAGGATATTATCACATCTTTCCTTCCGTATATACTAGCCAGCGATATCACTTTATCTACTAAATTCGGATAGTATCTTTTCCCACTTTCATCCATTGTTTTTAATTCCACATATAATTTTGAATTGATTTGCCTGAATACATCTTCCAGCAGCGGTATACCATAATCCTTACCTGGAAACTTGAGTCTTTTTAATTCTTCCCATGAAAGTTCATATGTTAATTTATCTAATTGAAAAAGTCTTCTTAGATCAAAATCATGAAAAACTATAACATTTCCATCTTTTGATTCATGAACATCTAATTCTATGGCATCTGCACCATTTTCTAATGCATGTTTGAAAGATGGTAATGTGTTTTCTACTTCATTCAGAGCCAAACCACGATGTGCAATAATTTCCACATATCCGCAATCTCTATCTCTATATTTATTATTTGCAATTATTTTCTTATAGAGTAAATTTACTCAATGTTAAACTAAAATACATATTTTCATTCCAGAAAAAATTATAAATTTCCGAGAAATCCATTATCTGTGCTAAATTCGAATTTAGTTGACTTAATGTTATTAACCATAGAACTGATTTTACTTATTCTCACTTTTGTAACTATAGCTCTACATAGAAAGGAGGAGCGCGGAAGAGAGGAATTAATAGAGAAAATGCTTCAAACTGCGAAAATAGTTTCAAGGCAAGAGTACTTCAACCTTGTAATATCCTCTATTCAGGAGTCTAGCAAAGAAATAGCAGGACTTATTACAGGTTCTAAACCTTCAGGGGAAGATAGGGAATTGATAAAGAAGATATCCTGGGAATTAAAGAAAGCTAGTGAGAGAGGCGTAAAAATTAGATACCTTCTACCTAAATCCACGGATAGATTTGAAGTAGCTTGCTTATATTCTGATTCAGGAGCCAATATTAGGTTTCATCCTGGCCTTTTGGTTTCTGATGTGAGATTCACTATAATAGATGGAAGAATGTTACTCCTTGGATTGCCTTCTATAAGCGGTAAGGATAGTCCTACTAAGGAGGGCTATATCCTACCATCCGAAGGAATAAGCGGAATATTCATGAATATATTCGAACAACATTGGAACGAGTCAGTAGAATGTGAAGAATACATTAAGGAAGTACTAACGGATCTATACAAACACAACCAAAAACTATCAAAAGATAAAATATCACTCGAGCTGGGCATTCCATTAAAGATTCTTGATGATGTATCTAGAAAATTGGAGAACAGTTAACACATTTAAGAAAGATTAAATAGAAGTATTTCCATATTAAAAATTAATAATCTGAGGTGTTTTTATGAACAATATAAGTGGAAATAATAGAGAGGAAACCCTGAGCAGGTTAATAAAAAGCCTAATGCATATTTACAACGATATGGCACAAGAATATCTGGAGTTGGCATCAAAAACAAGTAAAGGGAATATAAGAAAAGTTCTTATTGAATTTTCAGAGGAAGCACGGCAGGATATCAAAAAATTGGAAGAGTTAATAAAAACGGGCGTTTCCAATTTCAAGATTAGCAATGAGGAGATGGGAATAATATCCCATCTAGAACCAAAAATCGATGAACTTGATGATGAGGAGAAATTAATATTTGATGCTATAAAAAAGAGCGAAGAATTGCAAGGTCTTTACAAGTTGATCATTAATGAGTACAAGGACGAGAAAATTAATGAGGTTTTTAACCAGCTAATTTCCCATGAAAATTATAGGAGAAAGGAACTTCAGGAGCTTTATGAAAATATGGTAATAAAAGATGAGTGGTGATCTAAAACCTGAAAAATTTTATAAGAAGTTTTAACAGGGAAAGGAAATAAACTGTACTGATTCTCCCGAAACTCTTAATTGCCAAGCTTATTCCTATACCTAGGCCGATTAAAGATAACGCCAAAGCTATTAAAAAAATTAAAATTCTTTTCATGCTACGATAAACTTATTTAAATTTCAATATATGAAGCTTTTTAATCAAATAGGGTATGTGAATTTCCATAAAATATTTGAGGCATCAAACATTGAAACCTTATGGAATTCAAAAGGCAAACTGAAGACTTTCCATCTTCAATCTACGCTTATATAGAAATTTCTCAGGGAAGCAATGTTAAGTATGAATACGATGAAGAACTTCAGGAAATAATAGTTGACCGCATCCTATCAACATCCATGGTCTATCCAGCTAATTATGGATTCATTCCTCTTACCAGGGGGGAGGATGGTGACCCTTTGGACGTACTTGTATTCTCCATGACTCCCATAGCCCCTAATAAAGTGATAAGGGTTAAACCTATAGGGCTGGCTGAGATGGAAGATGAGGAGGGTATTGATAATAAAATAATTTCTGTTCCTTATGGTAAATCGGATCCTGCATACAGTCACTTGGAGGATTTAGATGATATACCTACTCATATCAAAGATACTGTAAGACATTTCTTTGAGCATTATAAAGAAACAGAAGAGGGAAAATTTATGAAATTCTTGGGATACAAGAACAAAAATGAGGCCCTAAACATAATAAGAGGAGCAGCTAGGAAGTATATTGCAGAAGATCTCGGTTTCAAGAATATTCTTTGACTATACCACCATTTAAAAAACTATAAATTTTATTCTATGATTTTAGTAGTATGAGTTCAGGAAGAGAAATACATGCCCCTAGAGGAAATAAATTAAATACAAAGGGATGGGGGCAGGAAGCAGCTCTAAGATTACTTATGAATAATCTAGACCCAGATGTTGCTAAAGACCCAGATAACCTGATTGTTTATGGTGGTAAGGGAAAAGCAGCTAGGAATTGGGAAGCTTTTGATAAGATTGTTCAATCACTAAAGGAACTGGAAAATGATGAAACATTGTTAATACAGAGTGGAAAACCTGTCGGGATATTTAAAACGTCATCATATGCACCAAGGGTTTTGATTTCAAATGCACAGATAGTTCCAAGATGGGCAACTGATGATATCTTCTGGGAGCTTGAAAGGAAAGGCTTAACCATGTTCGGGCAAATGACCGCAGGTTCATGGATATATATTGGTACTCAAGGTGTTTTACAAGGAACTTATGAAACACTATCAGCTCTCGCTAGAAAAGAGTTTAAGAGCGATTCATTAAAAGGAAAATGGGTCCTTTCTTCAGGCCTTGGAGAAATGGGAGGAGCTCAACCCCTGGCAATTACTATGAATGAGGGAGTAGCACTTGTTGTGGAAGTTGATGAAAACAAAATAGATAGGAGAATTAAGGGGAAATATCTTGATTACAAGAGCAAGGATCTTAATGATGCATTAAAAATGAAGGATGAATTTCTCGAAGAGGGTAAGGCATATTCCATTGGCCTATTGGGAAATGCGGCTACTGTTTACACCAAGCTTGTAGAAATGAAAATTGTTCCTGATGTAGTAACAGACCAGACCGCGGCTCATGATTTAAATATAGGATATATCCCAGAGGGGTATACAGTACAGCAGGCCATGGAGGAAAGCCAGAAAAACCATGAAAAGTACATAAAAGAAGTTTACCAATCCATAGTTAAGGAAGTAAAGGCAATTATTTGGTTTAAGGAGCATGGTGCTAAAGTTTTCGATTATGGGAACAACTTGAGAACAAGGGCCAAAGAGTGGGGTTATGAAAGGGCCTTTGAAATTCCAGGTTATGTACCTGCTTACCTAAGAGATCTATTTGCTATTGGTTCAGGACCATTTAGATGGGTAGCTCTATCTGGTGAACCTTCTGATATCTATAAGATTGATGATGCTATAATTAAGAATTTCTCACATGATGAACATTTAGTAAAATGGATAAGACTCGCTAAGGAAAAGGTGAAGTTCCAAGGCCTTCCTGCTAGAATATGCTATGCCTCATATGGACAAAGGGAAGAGATAGGGCTTCTCATCAACGATATGGTTAGGGATGGTGAGTTAACAGCACCAGTAGCAATTGGAAGAGATCATCACGATACTGGAAGTGTTGCCTCTCCATTTAGGGAAACAGAAGCCATGAAAGATGGTAGTGATGCCATAGCTGACTGGCCAATTTTAAACGTTTTGCTCAACGCATCATCCGGAGCGACCTGGGTTTCACTCCATCATGGTGGTGGAACAGGCATTGGGAACTCTATCCATGCTGGATTTGTACTTGTGGTTGATGGCACTAGGGAAGCTGAGGAAAAGGCAAAGAGAGTCCTAAATGCAGACCCGGGGATAGGAGTTATAAGGCATGCTGATGCCGGGTATGAAGATTCTATAAAACTAATTAAAAAGGGAGTTAAATTTAAAACTCCATATTTCTAGAGACATTATCCATGATACATAGAGTTTGCCCTCAGTGCGGTTCCGAAAATATAGATTTCGAAATAGGTTTCATAACTGGCAAATACAAATGTAACAATTGCGGTTACGTTGGATCTGTGATTTTTGAATTGGACGACAAAAACCTTGAAAAATTTAGAAATGAGCTGAAAAAATAGCATAAAATTAAATAATTGAATTTCGATTATATTATATGAATTTTTTTCAAGAAATAACCTTACAAACTGGTG
>JAFMDN010000047.1 GCA_017857235.1 Methanobacteriota archaeon | reverse complement strand
ATCCTGTAAGCATGAGTGAGCTTAATCTCTCCAAAATTAGTTCTCCTGTTTTAAAAATCTGGGGAAGCAGGAATAAAATATCTGACCCTTAGGATCCTAGATTATAAGAAAATTGAAGTCAGGAAGGGCAGAAATTATCAAGGGGGCCGGGCACGCATGCTATTTTGACACGTCTGGAGGAATTTAACATGGTTATCATGGAATTTCTCAATGGGGTATAGAGTCAGTGCCACACATCATAACCAACTGGGTTCATTTTTCAGGTCTACCTGCCACTTTCCTTAGTTCCCAATTCCTTATTAATCTATAGTAAACGACCGTGCCTGAAATCTGAATTATACCCCCGACAAATAATGGTAGAGAATTGTAAAAATCCATCAGGTATCCTGATAAACCTGAGGTCATCTGAGATCCTCTGGTAGCGATGGCCTGAACACTGGATGCGGTACCGTAATCCTCGCTCCCTATGCCCCTCACGGATATTGCTGACCTCATAGGCGCTCCGATTCCCGCTACCATACTCCTCAAAACGTAAATTCCAACTGCAAGAAACACAAATGGAGAGATAGCCATTAAAATCAAAAACAGACCCTGGAAAAGCCTTGCTACCGACGAAATAAAGATAGCGCTCACCTTCTTTGAATTAAGATATCTTCCTGAGATGTACGATCCGAGGGCCGTTGCGGCATAAGAGAATGTGAACGCTTCCCCCACCGCAGAAACCGATATCCCGTATCTCAGGTGGAACCAGAGTGGCAGGAGAGGAATGGCTATACCGATTGCCGCTCCGTTCACAGAATTTGGAACTATTATTCTCCACAGATATGATGCGCTTTCCACCTTCATTATCTTCGTAGTCTTCTTCGGTCTTCTTCTTTCCCTCAGGAAGAGAAGGGAGATAGTAGATACCAGCAGGCATATGAAGGATATTAAAAATAGAAACCTGAATGTGCCTATATACCCAAAATAGGGAACGAGATACCCATGGGTATAAAGAAGCAATCCGCCAATTATTGAAGAAAGCGAAGCAACAACGTTGACTCTTGCCAGTTTCAGGACCCTCTCTATTTCATCTGGCCAGTTGCTCGCAATAAAGGCGGTCATCCCTGGTGAAAAGGCTCCCCTTATTCCTCCTGCTGTCCCTGATATACCTGCAAGAGTGGCTGAAACAAGGATAACATATATGCTAGAAGAAAAGAAAAGACCTGCTGTTCCAGCCAGAGAGAATAATTCCGATATTATTAGTGCCCTTGAATAGCCGATCCTGTCGCCCATCATTCCCAGGAAAAGAGACACAAACATGTTAAATGCAACTATCACCAGAAATGCCAAGCCTATGAAAATTAGACTGTAACCGAGGGCATTTAAATAAAGTGAAAATGCCAGGGATACAAATACCAGAGCTACGCTGCGCGCACCCCTGGATAGAAGCAGGAACTTGAAAGAGGAATCTATTCTTTCCTGGGAATCATCAAACATGAATCCTCCTTTCCTCTGTATTATGAAATTATATATCTCATTTCCCGTCCTTGATTGTTCCTCTAGTTTATTGTGTCTAGGTAAAGGAATTACAAAGTTACGATGTTACGGATTTTGTGAGATTGAAATGCTCATTGAGAGGCAAGTAAGTCTTTCATTACACAAAAATTTCCTCTAAACTTTTAATGGAGCTCAATTTTTGCAAAAACTGTTAACTGTTCCCAGCCACATAGATTAGTATGGGATAACGAAACAGACTTATCAGAATTAGGGATAGTATGGATAAATATCTTTGGATCTAGATGATTATTGCCATAATCATAGGTCTGGTTGCAAGGTACTATGATTTCAGGTGGGTCGCAATGAACAGTAACTTCATAAAAACACTGGAACTTGCCTGTATAATAATTATGATATTCCCAATGATGGTCATGATGAACTTCCATGGTCTCGGAAAAGCATTTTCAGGATGGAACTCCTCATCATCGTGCTTTTAATGAATTTTGATTGGGATTGACTTATGGCAATTCTACTGGAATATTTTTGTTGACAATTCAATGTTAAAACTGGGATTTTTCTTGCCCTGATTGTTCCCTGCTCATCAATGAGAGTCAGGTACATCGGCCTGATGAGGGTAAACATAGAGGCTGCTGAAAGCAAGGCAAAACCAAAATGGAGGAGTTCATAAAAAGTCTGAATATCAGGCATCCAAAATCACTTCCGTCATGGCAGAAGGAAATCTATCCAATATGATCATAGAGCTCGCAAACAGCGGAAACTATGATGCCATTCTCATAGACCATAGAGGGTACGGATACGGCGGGGGAATTTTTCATAGGTATTGTGACGTTCAAGGTGATTTCATAAGTTTCAATACCTGCCATGATCGTTAAAGAATCCAAGGGGAAGGAGAAGAACATCCTAGAGATGAGATGAATTTATTACCGGTATAGAGGGTTCCATGATAATGAGAATGTTAAGAGCTGAATTAACGAAATTTTCTATCAATAATCCTGATATCCAAAAGAATGGAGAATCATCTAGCTGCAGGAAGAACTCTGTTCCATCTCTTTCAGAAACTTTGAAGGATAATATCTGTTCCATTGATTTTAAGCAGCCGCCTTGCTCCCAGAGTTCAGGGGCAATTTATGAATTAAAAAGAATGGAGATAATTAATTATTTTACCCGATAACCTTATCTTCAAGATAATCGAAAGGAGTAATAGTTTGGATCTCGAAGAAGGTACTGAAAAATTCAATCCAAAATTCTTCAGGGAAAGGAAGAAATTTGCAATGATGATAGATAAATGTATTAGGAGCCCTGATGATGGAAAGATTAAGTCTTAATTGAGAAAACTTTATGACCCGCTGGAAAAGTTTAACCTGGCAAGCAGGATAGAAAAAGGGGTATACAAGTTTTCATTCTTTATCTATCCAATTTTATCTGAAATTGCTGGAATAATCATGGAAATTTTGGCTCTGCTGAGAACGGTAGGATTTATTTGTCACGTGATCCCCTCAATATCGATAACAGGCGGATCACGTCAAATCTTTTTCGCTCTTTACATTATGAAAATGGGTAGACAGTTCATGGTCTCGATTAGTAACATCATCTAAAATGTGCTGCCTAATGGATACATTCCCTATTTTTGAGCGTTTCTACTTTGGCTTTTAGTATATGAGTTGAAGCCAAGTGAGAATTATATTAGCTTGGGATCTACAAATCCAACACCTACAGCGTTCCTGTACTCACTCATATACTGTTAAGGAAATCTGATTCACTGCTTCATGGGAACGTTACAGGTGGTAGTCAGGATGAACCACAGTAGGTGTGAAAAGACCTTTTATGTAGAAAAATAACAGCAGTGGTAAATGAAGGGAAAGTAGGGAAGCAGTATTTCACATCCCCACTAAGTGATATTCATCTCCGCCCGGCAATATCTTTCAAAATATCCAGACTGTTTACATATGCGCGATTTCCGACAATGAACCTCACGGTTGTAAGAATATCCTCAACTTCTTCCTTGGTTCCACCATTCTTTCTTAGTTGTTCTAGATAGATCTTTTCACATTCTCTGTCCCTGATTGACGCGCTCACTGCAAATGCTATAGCAAATACGTCTTTCATATTCAGTGATCTGGGTTTCAGCATTTCTTTCTTCTCTCTCAAATGTTCCTTTGCCAGTGCTGGGGAGAAAATGGACGCATTTTCCACCCTCTTAGGGACGAAACCTGTCTCCTTCTTCAGGGAAAGCAATAAATTTTTAGCCTCTTGCACATCCCCACTATCTTCATCCCTGCCGAATGTTTCCAATATGGGCTCAAGGGAATCAAGGGTTGATGACATCAGTGCCATCTTTGTGACCCTTATTGCATCCAGAATTTCGATAGGAGAGATATTGAACCTCCGTGCTAACCGGTAATGGATCATCGCAGATTCCCTAGGTCCGTTTGCCAGAGCAACTGAAATCGCTATCAGCACCTTTGTCTTCAGCGAAAGATTAGATCTTCCAAGATAAAGGAGGTTATTCTGATTGAACTGTTCCATTGCCGCATCTTCGTCTATTTTAAAAAGCAGATCGATCACCTGGGGGACCTCACCCAGAGACTTTTCAGCAAATTCCTTGACCCTTTCGTAATTCTGACTCATTATTCTTTATACGTTATCAATTTATAATCATTGTTCACAATTTTTTGATGAACATATGGAAGATGCCCCTAAATTTTAGACTTTTTGAAGATGTCGATTATTGGTAAAGCGTTACTATTTGTGTTCAATATAAATTTATATTTAAAAATGCAGTTCTTGCACTAAAGGATGCGTCCATGTTCTTACTAATGGATGCCTAAGAAGGCGCCAT
>JAFMDN010000022.1 GCA_017857235.1 Methanobacteriota archaeon | reverse complement strand
ATTTCTGTTTCATAGTGGAAGCTCCACTAAGACTCTCCAGGAGCTCTCCACCCAGAATGAAACGATTGCAACCTGTGACCGAAAGGGTTCCTAGGATTTAATTGTCATATGTGGAAAGGGCAATATTTTATAACCTCATAACTAGGCGGGTTTATATCCCGTATAATATTGTAGTTCTGGTCAAACAGATATAAGACCTAGAACTGGAAAAAATAAACTCTTCCACAGGTGAACCTGTGCTTGAGAGGGTACCGTTCAGGTTTGAAACACTCAGCAAGAATGCCGTTTAAGAAGCCGTCAGGTTGAAGGAAAAGCACGGGGGCAAGGTTACAGCAATTCTATTTAGAAACGATAAGGGAATTCAGGTGATGAAAGAGGCTTATGCCATGGGAGTGGATGAAGGCTTCGTGATCACAGGTTATCAGGAGGGGAACGTTGCTCTCACTGCAAGGGTTCTCGCAGCAAAGATCAGCCAGATACCTCACGATATTGTTCTGCTTGGCAATCAGTCTTAATTCTGTAAAATTAGATCAAGGTTTGGTTGCAATCAAAATTCTTCAAAAAATGAATATTAATTTCTAACTCATGTCATTGAAATCATCTTGATTTGAAATCCTTACAGTGAAATTTGTGCATAACAATTTTGACATGTATTTAAAGTCTAAATGAATCTTTTAACATAAAATCCGAAACATGTATTTTATATCTGTTTCTTTCCTCAAACTCCCAAATTCTCATTAAAGGATGTTATAGAAAAGCTGATTGTAAATATTTTAAATTTGTATTTTTTACAATGTAGAAAAATTTATTAATTTATAACTATTCTCCAGACATGGATCAAAATGAGAATTTTAGGATACCTCTAATAGGAGAGGATTTTCCAGAACTAAAAGTCGAAACGACACATGGATTCAAGAATCTGCCAAAAGACTATGCTGGAAAGTGGTTTATGCTATTCTCCCATCCCGGTGATTTTACCCCTGTTTGCACAACTGAATTCTATTCATTTGCAAGAAACTATGATAAATTCAAAGAGCTGAATACCGAACTAATCGGGCTATCTGTTGATAGTGTAATCAGCCACATAGAATGGGTTAAATGGATAAAAGAGCACCTAAATATTGACATACCTTTCCCCATAATAGCAGACCCAATTGGCAATGTGTCAAAAAGGCTTGGCATGCTGCAACCTCAATCACCGACTTCTACAGTTAGGGCAGTGTTCATAGTAGATCCAAATTCAATAGTAAGGCTAATTCTCTATTACCCCATGGAAGCTGGGAGAAATGTAAATGAGCTCCTTAGGGTTATAAAGGCGCTTCAGGCAGCAGATAAATATAAAGCAGCTATACCCGCCAACTGGCCTGATAATGAACTGATAGGATCTAAGGTAATTAATCCGCCTCCAAAGACTATAGATGGGGCTAATGAAGCCCTAAAGAAGTATAAGGGATATGATTGGTGGCTCACCTATAGAGAGCCATAATTTTTTTATTATTTTATTTTGGTGCTTTTGATGGAATATAGTGAAGTCTTGAAAATTTTAAAATCCAAAAATATCCGCATAACCCCCCAAAGGGAATTAATAATTAAATTTTTGACGGAAAAAGATGCACACCTTACAGCTCAAGAGATATATGAAATGCTTAAAAAGGAACATGAAAATATTAGTTTTACAACAGTCTACAATACCCTAGAGCTTTTGAAAAAATTGAATATGATCAGAACTGTCTATGATTCAGAAGGCAATATTAAATACGAACTTAACTTCTATGGTCACATAAATTTGGTATGCAATAAATGCGGAAGAATCATTGATTATAGGGGAGAGATAATAGATGAGATTATAACAGTACTGGAAAAAAAATTAGGGGCAAAAATATTAAGCTATTCCTTTGATGTGAAAATTGATTGCCAGAATTGTAGGGAGCTAGAAAAAATTTCAATGATCAGATAGCTCTCTGATAGCCTCTTCGACCTGAGAACTCCTCTCGATGAACAAAATATCGTTTTTCTGCGTGATCTCACGGTTGAAATCTGGCAAATTTTCTTTTCTAATTCTGATAAGAGCCTGATTGTCAGATAATTTCTTGATTGTCATTTCTTGGTATTTTCCTAAATTAATTAAATTCCCTGTTACTTTTACAAGAACGTAATCCGAATCATTCAGTGTATCGTTCTTAATTATACCATTTTCAAGAATTATTATTCTATCAGAAAGATATGATGCTTCTTCCACTATATGAGTTGTGAATATTATGATTTTCTCCCTATTTTTATTCAGATTTTTCAATACTTCCCTTATTTCCAATGATCCTATTGGATCTATTCCGAAAGTTGGTTCATCTAGAATCATAATTGGTGGATCATTCTCAAGGGCAACGGCAATCCCCAATCTCTGTTTCATACCTCTTGAATATTTTCCAACTTTTTTATCTAAAAATTCCAAGGATCCCGTTATTTCAGATACCCTTTTAATTTCCTCTTCTAAATTTTTACCCTTAAGACCTTTCAGTTTACCTGAGAATTCCAATATTTCCCTACCTGTAAGGTATGGGTAGAATTCAGGTTGTTCTACTAATACTCCCATGTTCTTCAAAATTTCCTTTCTGTTGTTTTGAAAATCTTTCCCATTTATGTATATTCTTCCGCTGCTTGGTTTGGACAATCCTACTAAAACCTTAAGTAATGTTGTCTTTCCGGCACCATTTGGTCCTAGTATGGTTATGATCCCGTTTTGAGATATAGTCAAGCTTAATGGTCCTAAAGCTCTAAATTTTCCATAATTTTTAACAATATTCTCCAATTTAATTTCCATACTATTGTACCTCTTTATTTTCAACAACTACAATGGCTCCGACCAAACACGCTATTGTATAAATTACAAATACAACCGATGATAATATAATGTCATTAATTCCGGCAGGATTCAATGAAAAGTTGGACGTGAAGATTGTTGGATTAATGTTAATATATACCCTTTCTATGATTGTGGCAGCATTATTGAGTAAGAAAAAAGCATTATAATTATAGAGAAGGTAGAGGATAAGATTCACCGCATAGAAAATTACAAAGTAAACTACAAAGCTCGTGATATATGCATACAGATTTTTATTGAATATGGAACTTAGAAGGAATGTGAATGCTGTTAATGCTAATATAAATAATATAAGCATAGCCATGGACCAAAGCAGTTGATTATATTCAATAAAACCATAAACATAGATAATGCTGATTACCTCTGAGAAGGCATATACTAAAAGGGAAATTATTGTAACGGTTACAGCCGCCATGTACTTGGCTAAAACCAAAATTGTCCTATCAACTGGCTGAGAAAATACGAAATAACCTGTTCTCATTTCAATTTCAGAGCTAATTGCCGGTGAAGAAAAGAAGACTGAAGCAAATACAGGTAGACTTGACATAATGTAAGCCCACAAGTACATCATAAGAAGCTCACTGTTGACTTTACTTAGTGAAATTAGCCTAGAAGGTAGCATCTCTGAAACTCTGTTAGAATATTTGAAAGTCAAATAAGACATCAACACTGATGCCAAGGCCACTATGATAAGTATTAGATAAAAACTCTTGGATCTGTAATAGTTCCTGAAATAATGTGAATAAATATTAAAAAAATTACTTGACATGGATCAACACCTAAAATTGTTTCGATATCGAGGATACGGGTATTATTAATTCCAAGGTTGATGAATTTAATTTAATTACCTTTACTCCCAGATCCCTTAGGTATGAAGTCTCATTGTAAAGCTGAGATATATTTCCATTTGTTAAATGAACGAAAACGTATATACTTGTATTGGAAATATTTCCCCATATTGTCTCATTATTTGAGTTTATGTAAAATTCTGCTAAGCCTTTGCTGCTTATGTACTTATATTTGTTTGAAAAATTAGTTCCGTGATTATAAGCATAAATTGTGTTTTTAATTTCTCCCAGTGTACCTACAATTAGATGATTTGAATAAGGTTCATAGAGGTATAGGGATTCGTTGGTTAAATTTTGTATGAATTGATCATTGATAGGATATGAGCTTAAATACCTACTGGATTGATTTGTTAGGTAGCCGTCTATAATGTTATACAGGGTTATCTGATAAACTTCGAATCCGCCAATGTTGGCATATTTTGTCAATGGTATGCTGGTATTGTTAAATGTTAGGTTTGATTTTTGCATTTGAATTTCTGAATTTATAGGGGTGAGTATTGCAAACCCTTTATCACTTCCGAAAATGTAGTATGAGGAACCGTTTTGATTTATTTTGAGAACAAATGTTGAATTTGAAGGTATAAAGTTAGCTGGACCCACCTGGGTGGTTAAATATAAATTATAAGCATAAATAGATGCAGGAATAATTATGGCTGCTGCAACGATTACAATAACTAATAATTTCATTTTAGAATTCATGGTTCCACACATCTGATAGAAATAAAGGATAAAACATTTATGTATTACTAAGTTTATTCAAGAACTAAATCCTAATAAAAATTTCTTTGATTCCGCAAAATACGAAAGACTGCTGAAGAAATTGGCATAAATGTCTTCTGGGTGAGCACCCTCCAGCTGCGATATTTCTATCAACTTATTTATAATAGCTTCATTTGGTTCCTCGGAGTATATTTCCGCTAAACTACTTGTTAGCCAGTCCTCAAGAATTTCTTCTCTTTCCTCGCCCATTTTTTCAATTAAAGAGACAATTCTATCATAAATCAAATTTGTGCTCTCATTACCAATATAATGGAATTTTGTAAACAAGTCAATTAAACCCCATATTTTAACAACATCAGATGCGTCATTTATTACCTTCAAAATTGATTCAACAAGTTCATCACTTAAATTTGAATCCTTTAAAAGTCTTGAGAGACCTGTAGATATTAGATATACTGCTGCATCAATGTTTTCTTTACCTGCTTGTTTCTTGAAATTATCATACCTCAAAAATAGTCCTTTCAAATTTTCATTCACATCATCATTTCTTTTAGCCCTTAGCCTTATTATTAATACATCACGATAGAGTTTGTCCAATGCAGGTCCCCTATTTGATACTGATTTAGCCAACATGTTCTGATAAAGATCTGCCTTTTCTTTGCTTTCATTAGGATTCAATTTATTTAATTCCATATAGTACAGGGCAAGTCCATAATATATCCCGAGCTTTTCAACAGACTTTTCTACCTTATCCAAATTTGATTCTACATAGTTCACAATCTTTTCATTAAGTGTAGGTTTATCCTCAAGTCTTAAGACTAGTTTAGACAAAGAATGGGCCCAATATTTGTCAAGCATGTAAGGTTCCTTTATAATCGCTGCCATTTCTGTTAACCTCTCTAAAAGGTAGATATTTTCCTGTCTAAGGTGTATATTATCAATTAAACTTTCCGCTATACCCTCTAATATTCCTGAAATATCTACATCACTTTCTGTTATCATCTTCAGTATTTCATTGACCTGATCTAATGCAGTTGGATGCCTATTGGCCAAGGATTCCAGTATTGCAACGCCTTTGTAGATTGAAAACATATCGTCCTCTGGAAGGAGTAGATTTTGATTCAATTGGGTCTCAATTTGATCTATTAAAGCTTCATAGATTTCTTTTTGTCCATTATAGATATTTAGCTTTGTATAAAGCATATAATTCTCAAAATTGACTCCCTTTTCTCCGGATTTAGAAAATTCATTATTAACATTATTTAGAACTTCTAAATCCTCTTTATCCAGGCCTCCATTCAATGATTTGTATATAAGATAATTCAAGGCACTCTCAGTTTTGAATTCACCCGTTTTATCAATTAATTCTATCAATCTCTTATTTGACATTACAGGTCATCATTTTTATAAATTTAATGTTAATCATTTGATATTTTAATTGGTAATGTTCTATAATTAAGATGAATTTAAATATGTGCCCCAAAAATTACGGATAGCTAAATCTTATAGGATTTATGTTTCAAAAAAAAAAAGATGAAGGCAATAGTGCTAAAACATCTGAAATCCTCTTAAATCCATTAATTTTAACTATGCCAAAATCTTAAAATTTGATGAAATATTAACCATGATGCTACCAGAATATGCTAAAGTAAAACTACCCACGGATGAGAATTTTTTTCTCACTCATGATAGGGTAAGATCCCATAGACTCCATACAGTTTGTGAAGAAGCAAAATGCCCCAACAAAACCGAATGCTGGTCTGATGGAACTGCAACTTTCATGATAATGGGGAAGAATTGTTCCAGAAATTGTAGATTTTGCTCAGTAACTCATGGTCACATGGAGCCATTAGATCCGCTTGAGCCGTTAATGGTAGCCCAGGCAGTAAAGGAAATGGGTTTAAGTTTTGTGGTGATAACTTCAGTTGATAGAGATGATCTCCCCGATGGTGGTTCAAATCACTTTGCAAGAGTTATTGAGGAAGTGAAGAAACTTGGAATTAAAATTGAAGTTCTTATTCCAGACTTTAGAGGAAATAGGGACCAATTAGATAATATTATGAATGCAAAACCAGATATAATTGCCCACAATATTGAGACGGTTAGAAGATTAACCCCATATGTTAGGGATCCTAGGGCTAATTATGATCAATCTCTAGAAGTGCTAGAATATATTGGAAATAAGGGATTTATAACAAAATCCTCAATAATGGTAGGCTTGGGTGAAACAATTGACGAGATAATTGAAGCTCTGAAGGATCTAAGATCAGTTGGGGTAAAAATAGTAACCATAGGTCAGTATTTGAGACCTACAAAGATGCAGTTACCTGTAAAGGAGTATTATGATAGTAAAAAATTCATTGAACTAAAAGAAATTGCCTATAGTATGGGGTTCAGTTATGTGGCTTCTGGCCCGCTTGTAAGAACCTCTTATAAGGCTGCAGAGGCATGGGAAGCAATGGTGGTGGGACATTGAAGTTTTTAAATAGATTTGATGAAAATGAGTTATTGAATGCATATAGAGTTGCTGTATATTCAAGAACCCTAGATGACAGGATAATCAATGCACAAAGGCAAGGGATTATTGGATTTCATACACCCAGCGCTGGACATGAGATCCCTCAGGTTGCCATGGGAATGCTTCTGGAAAAAGATGACATTGTAATCAATTACTACAGAGATTTGACTTTATTGCTTTTCAGAGGAGTACCGGTTGAAAATTTGCTTGATCACTTCCTAGCAAATTCAGAAGATTTTTCACACGGGAGAAATATGCCAGACCATTACAATTTCAGAGAATACGGTTTTTATAGCGTCCAAAGTCCTGTTGCCATGCATCTTCCATTTGCAGTAGGGGCAGCTTACGCCAAGGTAATGAAAAAGGAAAATGGCATAGTGCTTTCTAATACTGGAGATGGTGGTACTTCTACAGGAGACTTCCATGCAGCCCTGAATTTTGCTTCCGTATGGAAAATGCCCATAATGTTTGTTATCGAAAATAATGGATATGCTATATCTTTGCCAACCTCTGAACAGACTAAAGCACCGATTGAGAAAAAAGGTGAAGCATATGGGATACCAGGAATTTCCTTTGATGGAAACGACATATTTAGTGCTCTTGAAGGGTTTATCAAAGCCTTTGAATATGTTAGAACTCAGAGAAGTCCTATTTTGGTAGAAGCTAGAATATACAGAATGGGACCCCATTCAACATCTGATGATCCTAAAAAATACAGGAAAGATGAAATAGTCCCGGGATCCAGTGACGATCCCTTAGTAAAATTCAAGGAGAAATTAAAATCATTAGGAATTTTGAATGAAGAATTTGATAACGAGATTAAGAAATGGGCCACGGAAGATATTGAAAGGAAATTGGAGGAAAGGATGAAAATACCGCCACCTTCCAAGGAGACTATAATTTATGATGTATATGAAAATCCAACGTGGATACAAGAAGAAGAAAGGAGGGAATGGCTATGAGGCAGTTAAACATGGTTCAGGCGTTAAATGAGGCCCTAGATATTATTCTGAATACCGATCCGTATTCTTTGCTACTAGGGGAGGATATAGGTAGGGATGGGGGAGTTTTCAGAGTTACCGATGGATTATTGCAGAAATATGGAAAGGAGAGGGTTATCGATACCCCATTAAATGAACTCGGAATAGTTGGAACAGCTATAGGAATGGCAGCGTATGGGCTTAGGCCGATAGCCGAGATTCAATTCCAGGATTTTATATTTCCGGCGTTTGATCAAATAGTGAATCAGGCTGCAAAAATAAGGTATAGATCAGGAGGAAAATTTAACGCACCAGTTATTATTAGGGCACCTTATGGCGGGGGGATAAAGGGAGGATTATATCACTCACAAAGTGGGGAATCTTATTTTGTCCACACGCCTGGATTATACGTATTAACTCCTTCAAATCCATATGATGCTAAAGGGTTACTTCTTGCAGCTCATAAATTGAACGATCCTGTTATTTTCCTGGAACCTAAAAGGCTATACAGATCAATTAAGTCTGATGTTCCTGAGGGAGAATACACAATACCAGTGGGCAAGGCAAAAAAATTAAGGGAAGGAGATAAAATAACAATTATTACTTATGGATCCATGGTACCGACTGTTCTGAACGTTGTAGATAAGAATAATTTGGATGCAGATGTCATGGATTTAATAACCTTATTGCCGATGGATTTAGATTCCATTATTTCTTCAGTCAAGAAAACCGGAAGGGTAGTGATTGTTCATGAAGCCCCCAGAACTTTGGGTGTTGGAGCAGAAATATCCGCATTGATTTCGGAAAGGGCCATAGAATATCTTTATGCGCCGATCTTCAGGGTAACAGGTTTCGACACCCCTTTCCCTTATGCAAATGAAGAACATTATCTTCCGGATGAAGATAGGATATTGAAATATGTTAGGAAATCGCTTGAGTATTGAGGTGCATTAAAATGGTAACTTTTAAATTGCCTGATATTGGAGAAGGCATCCAAGAAGGAGAAATTGTTAAATGGTATGTTAAAGAAGGGGATCATGTAAAGAAAAATGATATAATTGTAGAGGTGATGACAGATAAAGTAACGGTTCAAATTCCGTCTCCGTTCGAAGGAAGGGTTGAAAAAATTTATTATAAAACAGGAGAAATTGCTAAGGTCGGAACTCCACTTGTAGATTTTTCTACATCTGAAAGCATTAAAGAAACTGAAACAAATAAATCAGAATATATCCAGCAAGTAGAAGCCAAGGAAGTGAAAGAAAACCTTTCAGAAAAACCAACAATGGAATATGGAAGGGTGTTGGCGGCCCCGGCAATAAGGAAGAAAGCTAGAGAACTTGGAATTGACCTTTCTAGGATAAATGGAACAGGAGAAAATGGGAGAATTACTACCGAGGATTTTAATAAATACCTCAGTCAAATGAGTCAAAAGAAAGTAGAAGTTAGCCCAGCAGCAATGACCACTACTTCCACTAAGCCCGCAGGCAAAAGATTTGAAATGCATGGTTTAAGGAGGTTGATTTCTGAAAAGATGACCAAATCTAAGCAAACTATTCCTCATTTCACTGTTGCAGAGGATGTGAATGTTACATCATTGGTCGAAATTAGGGAAAATCTCAAAAAATCCAATTACAACATTTCATTTACACCTTTCTTTGTAATTGCATCCGTCGAAGCTCTTAAAGAATTTCCTTATCTAAATGCAAGGTGCCTAGAAGATGGGTCTTATGAAATCCTGGAATACTACAACATAGGAATAGCAGTAGATACTCCAGATGGCCTTACTGTCGCTGTAGTAAAGGACGCAGATAAGAAGTCATTATTACAATTGGCTAATGAAATAAGTGATCTGGCTGAAAGAGCCAGAAACAATAAATTGAAGTTAGACGAAGTAAAAGACTCAACTTTCACTGTTACTAATGTTGGTCCGATAGGTGGTATATTTTCCACACCTATTATTAATTATCCGGAAGTGGCGATACTGGGAGTGCACAGAGTCAGGGATGAACCTAACGGGAAATTCATGTACATAACACTTTCAGCTGACCACAGATTAATCGACGGTGCAATGGCAGCAAGGTTTATAATGAAGGTAAAAAATTATCTAGAAAATCCCATTACATTGCTGGTGTGATCTATGGAATATGATGCAATAATTATAGGCGGTGGGCCAGCTGGTTATTCAACAGCAATAAGATTGGGACAACACCATAAAAAGGCATTAATGATAGAGGCCAACAAGATTGGTGGGGAATGTCTTAATTATGGATGTATACCTTCAAAAGCCATTATAGAATTAGCAGATTCTCTTGATTACCTTAAGAGCCTTCCCGGCGTAAGCATAGATTTTTCAATAGATATGAAAAAATGGGTAGAATGGAAATGGGATATGATCAATAGATTGACATCGGGTGTCGAAAAATTATGCAAATCCTATGGAACCGATATTGTAATGGGTTATGGTAAAATTGTAAATGAGAATAGTGTGACCGTAAATGGTGAAACATTTAATGCAAAGAATTTGGTTATTGCAACGGGTTCATCACCTGTAATTATAAAGGGTGCCGAATCCGCCTATTACAATAGGGAAATATTAGATATTGACCATATACCTTCCACACTATTAGTCGTTGGTGGTGGGTACATAGGGATTGAACTTGGTACTGCGTTTGCCAAACTTGGCTCCAAAGTAACCATTATTGAAATGATGCCTAACATTTTGCCAGGAACTGATGTAGAACTTTCAAGGTATGTTGAGAGAAAACTTAAGCAACTTGGAGTTGAAATAATAACAGGAGTCTCATTGGAAAAAATGGAAAAGGGGAAAAACTATAAGGCAAGACTCTCCAACCAGCAGGAAATTGAAGCTGAGGTGGCCCTTGTTACTGTGGGAAGGAAACCTAATACCCAGGGATTTGGACTTGAGAACCTTAACCTGGAGATGGATGGCAAGTTTATCAAAACTGATAGGAGAAAGAGAACAAGCAAGGAAAACATTTACGCTTTAGGAGATGTTAGTGGACAGCCCATGTTGGCACATAAGGCATTCTATGAAGCCAGTATAGTTGCAGATAACATAGCTGGAATAAACTCAGTGGTAGATTATCGTGCCATACCATTTGTGATTTATTCTGATCCAGAGATATCAGTGGTAGGTGAGAAGACAGAAAGATATGCTAATTTCCCACTAGCAGCCAATGGTAGAGCACTTGGATTGAATGCCAGCCAAGGAGTATATAGGATGTATGTAGATGAAATGGGGGTAGTAAAGGGAGGAGCTTTTGCAGCACCAAGATCATCGGAACTAATATCAGAAATAACCCTTGCCATTGAGGCTGGCCTAAGCGCAGAGGACGTAGGATTGACAATACATCCGCACCCAACTTTGTCTGAAGGTGTTCAAGAGGTTGCGGAGGCAATAAATGGAAAGTCCCTCCACTTTAAATCAAGCCGCTGACTTCGGCAAGATTGAGTATTTGGAATCAATGTCTATAATGGATAGAGCCATAGCTGCGGTTAGAAATGGTAAGATTCCAAATGTTGCTTTATTTTTTCATTATCCACCTGTATATACAGTGGGTAGGGGTAAAAAACCAGAGAATTATAAGAATGTAGAAGTGGTAGAAGTAGACAGAGGCGGCGATGTTACTTATCATGGACCTGGCCAGTTAATTTGCTATCCTATTATTGATTTAAGAAGTAAATTGGATGTAAGGTCATTCGTAAAGAATATTGAGAACGTCATAATAAGCTCCCTTCACAAATTTGGTTATGAAGCATACGTAGGCGAAGAACCGGGAATTTGGGTAAATGCGAAAAAAGTCGCTTCTATAGGAATGGCAATTAGAGATGGAATATCTGCACATGGTTTTGCAATAAACATTTCCCCTGATGTATTGGATGGGTTTAAAAAAATAAAGGCTTGCGGGTTGGAGCCTGATGTTATGGGTTATATAGATGTAGATGAAAATGAGTTGATTAAAGAGATAATAGAAAATCTTTCTAAATTTTATGGGAGGTTTAATTTTTTAGATAAAAATGAGCTTTTAAAATTGTTATGAATTGTGTAATATACCAATTTGTAATTACCTATCATGCAGATAGATAGCAATGTGATTTTAAAGGATGGCAGTGTTGTTAGGATTCAAAAATATGAAGATTCACTGGCTCCAAAATTAAGAGATTTTGTAAATCAGCTCTCAGATTTTTCCATAATTGGAAGATTTCTTCAACCCATATCAAGGGAAGAGGCATTTAAAATACTTTCTAAGAAAGATGAACTTAATGTTGTAGCCATTAGAGATGATAAAATAATAGGAGAAGGGATGTTACAAATAAGAGGCGATAAGTCGGCTGAAGTTGCGGTTGTCGTTCTCGATTCCTTCCAAAATTTAGGCCTTGGCACTTCCATACTTGGATTACTTTTGGAGTATGCATTTAAAAATAACTTAACTCATGTCAAATCATATGTAGCACCTGAGAACTACAAAATGATTACTGTTCTGAAAAGCCTTGGATTTCCAATAGATACCCATATAAAGCAGGGACTGATTGAAGTTGAATTTCCCCCATCAAAGTTGCCTGAAGCTATTGAAAGATTCCAACTCAGGGAGAGTATTGGAGCCACAAATGCCGTAAAGATATTCCTTGAACCTAAGTCTATTGCCTTAATAGGTGCGTCAGGTGACAGATCAACTATAGGTGGACAACTTCTTTTCAATCTAATTGAGAGCAATTATCAGGGGCCTATTTTTCCAGTAAACCCCAACAGAGAATTTGTGCAGGGAATAAAGACATTCAAATCAATACTAGATATCCCTCATGAAGTAGAAATGGCCATAATAGCAGTCCCCGCGAAATATGTAAATGATGTGGCAAAAGATTGTGGAATGAAGGGGGTTAAGGGTCTTGTCATTATTTCGTCAGGTTTTGCGGAGGTTGGTGGGGAAGGAATTGAAAGGCAGAAAGAGCTCATGGAAATATGCAATCAGTATGGAATGAGGCTGATAGGACCTAACTGCATGGGAGTTATCAACACAGATCCAAAAGTAAGCTTAAACGGACAATTCTCACCATTTAAGGCCATAAGAGGAAGAATTGGATTCCTTTCTCAATCAGGTGCTCTTGGTATAGCTGTTATAGATTTAACCACAAAATTGGGCCTTGGAATGTCTTCCTTCGTTTCTGTGGGGAATAAGGCGGATATTTCAGCCAATGATTTAATTCAGTACTGGGAGCAAGATCCTAACACTGATGTGATTCTTCTATATCTAGAATCATTTGGAAATCCCATAAAATTTGGAAACATTGCAAGAAGGGTCACTAAGAAGAAACCGATCATAGCAGTTAAATCCGGCCGCTCTTCAGCCGGATTTAGGGCCACTCAGTCACATACCGGAGCTCTGCTTTCATCTTCGGATGTTACGGTTGATGCACTCTTTAAAAAAAGCGGTATAATAAGGGCCGAAACTCTTGATGAAATGTTCGATGCCGCTACGATACTATCTTCCCAGCCAATACCAACTGGGAATAGAGTTGCCATAGTCACAAACGCAGGAGGTGCGGGCATTTTGGCAGCGGATGCTTGCGAAGCATATGGACTTAATGTACCTGAAGTACCTAAGGAAACACAGGAAAAGCTGAAACAAGTTCTTCCACCCATAGCTGGGCTAAAGAATCCTATAGATATGACTGCACAGGGTGGACCTGAAATGTATGAAAAAGTTCTCGACATTGTTGGACAGGATGATACCTTCGATTCCATACTCGTAATATTTATTCCACCGGTGCAAATGGATCAGAGTTTAGTGAGTTCAAGAATTCTTAACTCCATAAAAAAGATGAAAAATAAAAAGACAGTGGTGAGCGTTTTTATGGCCTATAGGGGGATCCCTGATATTCTAACCTCTGAAAATATTAAATTACCTTCATTCCCATTCCCTGAAGATGCAGCGAAGGCCCTTGCTAAAGCTACAGAGTACGGGAAGTGGAAAAATAAACCTGAAGAAAAAATACCTGATTTAGAAGTAAAGGATCCAGATCTGGTAAAGGCAACTATTTCAAAGGCACTGAGAGCGGGAAGAGAATGGTTAGCCTACGAAGAAGCTAAAATCGTCCTTAATTCTTATGGAATTCCAGTAGTGAAGAGCTTTATTGCAATTAGCCCGGATGAAGTTGGAACCAAAATAAGTACCATCAACAATAGGGTTGTCATAAAAGCTTACTCGCCAAAGATCGTACATAAATCTGATATTGGTGCGGTTAGGCTAAACGTTGAACCTTCCAAGGCCAAGGATGTCGCAGAAGAGATGAAGAAAAACCTGGAGGGTATGGGTTATCCCGTGGAATATTTTGTTGTACAGGAGATGATTCCAGAGGGTATAGAAATGATTGTTGGGATAACTCAAGATCCAAGCTTTGGCCCAATTGTTGTTACTGGAGTAGGGGGTAAGCTTGTGGAGCTCATTAAAGACATATCCATAAGGCCAGCACCTGTTACTCTTACAGAGGCAAAGGAGATGATCTCAGAGCTTAAGACCCATGAGATACTGAATGGATATAGAGGAGGCATAGTTGGTGACAAGGATGCACTCGTAGATATAATAGTAAAAGTTGCTAAATTGGCCCACGATATACCCGAGATAAAGGAGCTTGACCTTAATCCTGTCATGGTCTTAGAAAGAGGAAAAGGAGCACAGGTTGTTGACTTCAGGATAAGGGTAGGGGTAATAGAAAAAGAGATTCCATTTATTGCAAACACCCCAGGATGAATTTATTCAAAATAAATTTATTTAATTATATTACCATAGGGTTAGAGATGTTAAATTAAATCACATTTTACTGAATTGCAGATTGAGGGAAAATTGTGTATTCCCATCCAATATAACCCTGATAAAACATTAAATAATATTTTCTCATACCACATGGAACGGTGATAACTCTAATGGTTAACATGAGAGCAGTTATTTCAACCAAGGACGGTAAGAGCAGGCAGATAGAAATTCCTGAAGAGAAGCAGTCTGCCCTCTTTGGAAAAAAGATAGGAGACATAATAGATGGTTCATTCCTTGGTTTTCAGGGAGTTAAATTAAAGATTACTGGCGGAAGTGATGAAGATGGGTTCCCCATGAGGGCAGACTTCCCCGGAATGAGGAGAAAAAAATTGCTATTGACAGGAGGGGTAGGCTTTCACCCTAAAAGGGATGGATTGAGAAAGAAAAAGAGTGTTAGGGGCAATACCATTTCAAATGATATTTCTCAAGTAAATATGGTTGTAGTTGAAGGCGAGATTAAGGAAGATAAAGGAGAAGCCAAATGAAATTTCCTAAGCCGCCCGAAGTTAATATAGGAATGGTTGGTCACGTTGATCATGGTAAGTCAACGCTGACCAAGCTGATCACTGGTGTTAAAACAGATTATTTTTCAGAAGAAATTAAAAGAGGAATTTCGATTAAATTGGGTTATGCTGATGCCGCCATTTACAAATGCGGGGATCCAAGTAAAGGACCTCAGTATGCAACAAATCCCAAAGATTGTGTAGGCGGAGCTGAGTTTCAAAGGGTTGTAAGTTTTGTTGATTCACCAGGGCATGAAACCCTTATGGCCACTATGCTTTCTGGGGCAGCTATAATGGATGGAGCAATAATGGTTATAGCTGCTAATGAGAAATGCCCGCAACCTCAAACCAGGGAGCACCTGATGGCACTGAATATTCTTGGTATTGATAAAATAATTATAGTACAAAATAAAATTGACCTTGTATCAGAAGAAAGAGCACTTGAAAGTTATAAGGAAATTAAGGAATTTGTTAAGGGTACCGTTGCACAAAATTCACCCATTATACCTATGAGCGCCATTGACAATACTAATCTCGACGCTTTGCTAGCAGCAATACAAAACTACATACCAACTAAAAATTTCGTGAAAGATGCCGATCCATTAATGTATGTAGCCAGAAGCTTTGATGTAAATAAGCCCGGAACGAAACCAGAAGATCTCAAAGGAGGGGTTGTTGGGGGATCCATAATTCAGGGTGTTTTTAGGGTTGGCGATGAAATAGAAATATCCCCGGGGATTATGCAAACCAAAGGTAATAAAAAAATCTATGCGCCCATTTACAGCAAGATTTCTTCAATAATTTCTGGGAATATGGAACTTGAAGAAAAAGGTCCTGGAGGCCTTGTTGGAATTGGAACCTATCTTGACCCTTATATAACAAAGGGGGATAATCTGGTTGGCCAAATAGTTGGAAAAAGAGGTACACTACCAAAACCGGTTAGCACACTTAGATTAAAAGCAAGGGTTCTTGATAAGGTAGTCGGAAGCCAAAACGAGATGAAAGTGGACAAAATTGGAAAACAGGAGACTTTGCTTTTAAATGTAGCCACTGCAGTTACAGTTGGTACCGTCACCCAAACAAAAGGGGACATAATAGAACTGGAGTTAAAATATCCAGTTATTGCTTTACAGGGCCAGAATGTCGCAATAAGCAGAAGGATCCAGAATAGGTGGAGACTAATAGGAAGCGGTACTGTTTTGTAATGATATAGTTCTATAATTGCAGTTTATAATTTTACATTCTTGACACAAAGGTTCTTTCTTACATACTTGCTTCGAATGCTCAACTATTAAAGCGTGAAATTCTTTTAGTTCCAAAGTGTTCATTGTTTTTATTAAAGTTTTTCTTATAAGTTCATAATCCTTCTTTGAAAAAGATAATGAAAAATATCTTCCAAGAAATCTTAAAGTGTACATGTCTATTGGAATTGTCTTTTCATTGAAGGCATACAGCATAATTGAGTCTGCAGTTTCTTTCCCTATGCCTTTTACTTTCAATAGTGAGTCTCTATCAATCTCCCCAATTATCTCAATTTCCTTAAATGCTTTAAATACTTCATATAAGTAACGTGATTTCATTCTAAAATATGAAATACCCTTGATAATTTTCTGTAATTCCATTTCTTTCAATGAAAGTATTTCTGTATCCGTCAGATTTGAAAATTTGGTTATAATGTTCTCAACAATATCCCATTTAGAATTTTGTGTTAATATTGCACCTATAATAACCAATAATGGTGACTCAGCAGGCCACCAATACTGAAAACCATAAACTTCTAATAAATTTTTTAATAAAATTCTTGAATGATTTTCTAATATTGCCTCTTCTTCAGTTGGATTTAGCTGCTTCATTGTTCTTTGGGCTTGCTTTGGCCTTCCTAATCTCCTCTATTAGTTTTGGAACTATTTCGTAAGCATCCCCAATAATTGCGATATCAGAATATTTCATTATGGGTGCTGATGGGTCTTTATTAATAGATATCACAAACTCTGATCCTTTCATTCCTGCTATATGCTGAATCGCTCCAGATATTCCTACTGCTATGTATAATTTTGGATTAACTGTTTTACCTGTCTGGCCAACCTGCCTATCCCTTGTTATCCATCCGGCATCTACTGCTGGCCTGGAGGCTGCAACTATCCCACCCAGTTCCTTGGCAAGCTCCTCCAGCATTGCAAAACCTTCTTTTTTGCCAAGCCCGAGTCCTCCGGCCACGACAATATCTGAGGTAGTTATATCAACCTCTTCCTTTGTTACGACAGAAATCACCTTTGTAACTACGTCATCTTCCTTCATATTGCTTTCTATTACCTCTAATTCTCCCCTTCTTCCTGGAATAGGATCAATGGGCTTGAATATTCCTGGCCTCGCACTTGCCATCTGAGGCTTATGCCTCGCACAAAGGATACTTGCCAATATTGCTCCTCCAAAAGCAGGTCTTCTGGCTTCAAGCAACTTTTTCGCAGGATCTACATCCAATTCAGTGCAGTCAGCTGTAATTCCAGTAGTAACTTTTACTGCAATTCTAGATGCTAAATCTCTCCCATTGTGTGTTGCTCCTAAAATGAAATAGTTAGGCTTTCTCTCCATAATAAGATTGCCAATTATTGTCGAGTATGGGATAGTTCTATAATGTTTCAGAATAGGACTTTTTACAAATATTACTTTATCTATTCCGTATTCAAATGCCGTATTAGCCATGTCATATCCTGAATCATCTGCTAGAAGAATTCCCACAAGTTTTTCTCCCGATTTATCTGCTAGCTTTCTACCTATTCCTGCCATCTCCAATGCTACCCTTGAAAGCTTTCCATCATTCTGTTCCAAGAAAACCCAGAAATCCTTAAAATTTTCAGGATCTTTAGGTGGATCTGAACATCTCTCATTCAACATTTTACGATCCCCCTTTGATAAAGAACCTCAACAACTTTCGTTATTTCTTCTGGACCAATTTTGACCGTGTCTTTAGGTTTGTCCACCATTGTCTTCATATCTTTGACTACAGTGGGAGAACCTTTCAATCCAACACATTCGGGCCTAAGTTTAAGTTCTTTATTTGTAATAGTTGTTACGCCTTTTCTGAAAGCTTCAATTTTCCTTTTCAAAGTAGGTCTCCTTGGATTGTTGGCATTAAGTACAACTGTAACTACTGCCGGTTTTCCTATTTTTAGAGTCTCTACAGCGCCCTCAATTTCTCTTTCTACTATAAAATAAGGGTCCTGATAATCTATGCTGTGAATATATGTAGCCTGCTCTACACCTAAAAATTCAGCTATTCCCGGACCAACGTGTCCCGTAGATGAGTCAGTCGTCTCCTCCCCGCAAAATATTATGTCAAATCCCCCTAAATATTCTGCGGTAGTGGCTAGCGTGAATGAAGTTGGCCAGGTATCAGCCCCTGCAAATACCCTATCAGTAACCAGAACTGCCTTATCTGCTCCCCTGGAAGTACATTCCAATAGTGCAGAATCGGCCATAGGCGGCCCCATTGTAATTACAGTAATTTCTCCTCCATACTTATCTTTCAACTGTAGTGCAGCTTCAAGAGCATTCATATCTGGTGGATTTACTATGTTTCTAGCCTGTGTTCTGTTGAGAGTTTTAGTAACAGGGTCTATTGTTATATCCTGACTGTCTGGAACCTGCTTAATCATAACCGCCATTTTTAGCATTTTATCTCACCCGAATTTATAAATAACACCCTTTCCTGCCTTTGGATAATGCCATGTAACTGATCCCTGATCGCAAGCTATGGAACAGGTACCACATTCCACACAGTCTTCATAGTTGAATATTAATTTCCCATTTTGAAGAGTATAGCATTGGGCCGGGCAAGCCATAACACAAAAATGATGAGGGCATTTTTCGCAAATTTTTTCATCTACTGTAATATGTGCATATTCCTTATCCACATCATATTTCAGAGTTCCCAATCTCTCCTTAATATCCATCATTTTTACATCCTCCTATAAATATAATAGAATTCCCTGAGTGTTTTTATTCTTCCCATGTTTAAGTTCGAAGCGCAACTGCTGAGGACATCCCTGATTTTCTTCTTTGGCTGGCCGCGCTCCCAGAGAGTTTCCAGCATAATTGATTCTAACAATTTTGGATAGGTATTATACATCATTGGATTGTTTGTAACCTTCCTTATGTCTTTGAAGGTCTTGAGGTCTTTCAAAACATATGTACTGTTTAGTTTTTCCTCATAAGCTGACAAAGACTGCTCTGAAAAATTATTTCTTAATTTGGCTTCTACCGCTGTTTCTCCTGCCTTTATACCTGAAAGTATTGCATAATTCATACCCTGCAATACTAATCCATTACTAAAAGCAAATCCAGCTGCGTCCCCTAGTATCATGTATCCGTTGCCGTACAATTTTGGCATCATCTCCAGTCCTCCTTCAGGGATAAGGTGAGCCCCGTATTCTGCAACCTGACCTCCTTCAATTAGGGGTGCTATGCTTGGATGCTCCTTGAACATTTCAATTAAGTCGTAACTATGAGTTATTCCATTTTCCCTCAAATTTTCCATAGGTACCACAACACCCAAAGATAGACTATCTTTATTTGTATACAGGAAGCCTCCAACATTTAATTCTCCTAAAAATCCTAATATATATTCAGACGCAACACCGGAATTATTCTTTAGATTGAATCTATCTTCAATTTTTTGGGGGCTTAACTTGATTATCTCTTTAATTCCAAGAGAGACGTCAGAATCCCTTAATGGTCTTTTAAGTCCGGCTTCTATGGCTAACCTTGCATTAACACCCTCTGCAAGTAAAGTTACGTCCGCTGTTATGGTATCACCAGATTCTACAATTCCTATTACCTTTCTATCTTTGATTGCCAGAGATTCAACAGTTATTCCTGGAATTACCAGAGCACCAGCTTCTTTTGCCTTCTTTGCCAACCAAGGATCAAATTTTGATCTTAATACTGTGTATCCTACCTTATTTTCCTCAAAAATTTGTGTCTTAAAATCTAACATGAATGATGACTTTTCAGTAAGAAATCCTAGTTTTTTATTGTTAATAAATCTCTCCAATGGAGCTTCAGATTGCCATTTCGGTAAAATCTGAGCAAGATCATTTCCCCACAGTACACCACCTGAAAGATTTTTTGCACCTGGAGGATCAGCTCTGTCAACAAGAAGAACGTTTAAACCCTTACTGGCCATATAAATTGCCGCAGATGAGCCTGCGTTACCCGCACCTACAACTATGGCATCAAAATCTGACATTTGCTAAGTAATTACTATTGCATATTTATGACTTATTTGAGTTTAACAGATACTTATCAAATTTGATTCAATTAATGAATTTAACGAAATAATAGCTACTGAATCTTCATTTTATGTATTGAATTTAATCATTCATGAATCATGGATGATAATGAATTATCAATCCAAACCTTTTTTTAACTTTAAAATGCTCGCTCAGATTTATGGACGAATTATGAAATCAGAGAGGTATTATGTAATTTTAATAAATTATGGACCTTTTATGCTATTAACCCAGTCTCCATAATCCCTAGTTGTTTTTATTTCAGTTATACTTATCTCCGGTATTTTGTATGGATGATCTTCGAATTTAGATAGAACTTCATTTAAGTTTTCTCTGCTAAGTTTCAAAATAACCAATATTTCATTAGATCTTTCAATACTGTTATTCCACCAGTATGCGCTATCAATCGAACAAAATTGTGCACAAGCTACTAGCTTTTGGCTGAGTAACCTCTCCACAAATTTATTTGCCTCTTCCCTGTTTGGAAATGTCGTCTCAATCCTCAATATTTTCATTAATCCTGATTTATTACCCATAAAGATCGAATTAAGATATTCCTAATAATCATTTCATGCAATTTGATTTGCGACCTGATAAATTTATTATATTCTCTAGGTATAACCCACTACAAACCATGCCACCGTAGCTCAGCCTGGTACGAGCGCGTGCTTGGTAAGCACGAGGTCGCGGGTCCAAATCCCGTCGGTGGCTTTTATTTGGA
>JAFMDN010000005.1 GCA_017857235.1 Methanobacteriota archaeon | reverse complement strand
GTATTAAGAGTCTAAATAAATCCTATTCACCCGTATCCAAATGGTAATATATAGTCCTATTATTATTGATAATTCAAGATTGAACAAATATTTTCAATTTCTTTTTCTTCCTCTAATGTAAGAGATCCATCATTTTCATCATTAGCTACAGCATAATTCTAAAATTGCTATATGACTGTTCTTTCAGAGATTTTAAATTATAACTCATTTCAAAATCCTTTCCCTTGACGGGCAGAATTATGAGGACTTCAGGACTAAAAATATCATTTTCATTATATTTATCTTTTTTATAATCGATCCATCCTATCTTTATTATCAGAAGCCCCAGGGATATAAATATATCGAGTATTATTAAAATTAATAATATATAGCTAAACAGTCTGTTAAGGGAATATTTTAGATAAATATTTTTTAGTGATAATTTCTATTAAATGAATGAATATAAAATAAGTTAAGGAGTTTCCTCTGGCAGAATTTTTCTCATATTGCTTTCTTCCGCCTCTATTAAATTGTTTATTGCCCTTTCAGCAAAATCTGATCTAAAATCATAATCATAAACCACCATTACTTCCGCATTTTTATCTATCTTCCTAACATAACTTAAGTTTTTGCGTATATTCGACATGGATTTTTCAATGCCCACATAAATAGATGCATTATCATCAATAATTTTTAATATAGTATTGCTAACATTTAGTTTGGTCTCTAATCTTCTTCCAGAAATTATTGTGAAAAGAAAAATATCAGTTTTCGAAAGGTCGATTATGGGAATTATGCTGAATACTCCCATAGATTTCATCCTATTTATTCTCTTCCTTATCAATGGGGCTCTTATTCCCAATATCTGAGATAATTTAATATAATCTATAGTCGGATTCTTTAAAAGTTCGCGCAAAATCAATAGGTCATAGTAATTAATTTTGTTTTTCAACTCCGGTACCCTCGGCCTATATTGCATTATTTTATTTCCGAATTCAACACTCATATAATTCGTCAGATCTAAAAGCTCTTTCTCATTCATAGCCTGCAATTCATAGAAATCAGTTCTTTCTAAACATCGAAAGACAGACCCTATTCCCCTTAAATCTATATTCTTTGTTCCTTCATACGCAACAAATAAATTCATTCCATTAAGAAAATAGGGATTAATATGGACCTTGAAATTTTTTATTATACCTTCTTCTAACATTTTCTTCATTCTATAGTTTATTCTCTGTGTAGATGATCCGATCATCTTAGAAATTTCAGATTGAGAAATGCCCCCTTTCATTAAAAGCGAAATTAATATTTCCCGATCAATTTCATCCATTCACTGAACTAATAAAAAAGAATATAAGAATATTTTTAAATCAATTTTTAAAATTTACTTTTAGGATTTTAATCATTGAAGGGAAATAGAATGTTCTAATGATCATAGTGTCAATGGTAAGAGATACAGCGAAGGCTATTCCCATCTGTTCTAGAAATCCAACAGGCACAAGGCCTAAAGCTCCAAGTGATCCAGCAAGAATAAGTCCTAAAGATGTTACAACCTTTCCAGATGTTTGCATTCCTCTGTTAATACCTTCTAAGTTCCCGAATTTCTCCTGCTCTTCCCTTACTCTTGAGAAGATGAATACTGAATAGTCATTTCCAAGGGACATAAGAATGACAAATAATATGACTGGAATAAGGTATATTATAGTTTGATGAAGAATGTAGGTTGATATAAAATACAGAATTGATAGAGTCCAAACAATCGATATAAAAACTCCTGAAAGTGATATTATCGGGTATTTAATGTTCCTGAAGGAAATAGAGAGAATGATAAAAATCGCTAGAGTAATGAGAATAGCCAACTCGGTAAAATCAATATTATTCTGCCTCTCTTCATCTATAATGGAGGATGTAACACCACCTACTAACAGAGATTTATTGCTTCTCAACAGTTCAACATAAGAAATGGCATTCTGTGAATATGGATTGTAATTCAGGAAAATAGTGTATAGAACATATTTATTATTATCCACTAAAAATGAATCTGCCGAAACATTCTTGGATATACTTGATCCATTTGAAAATGGGCCTAGTACTTCTTTTGTACCCTGGAGGGAAAACAAGTAAGTAGTGAAATAATAGAGCTTATTATTAAATGAAGAATTAATAGAACTATTTTCATTTGATATTAAGACATAAACGGGATATAAAATATTCGCCCCAAAATAGGAGTTTAATTTGTTTAATCCCTCGGTGCTCTCTAAATTTTGTGGAAGACCCGCATTAAAATTATATGTAGTAGGATATTCTGTAAAAAGATAGACTGATGGAACTGCCAACAAAATTATTATTATGAATACTGTAAAAGATCTTTTGACAGAGAAATTGGAAGTTCTGTAAAAGTAAGACTTTTTTATATCCATTTCATCCTCTCTTTTGAGACCTCTTTTCATGAATGATTTAGGACCAAGGTAGGGTATTATGGCCGGTAATGATGTTACGACTCCAAGAAGAGTAATAAGAATCGCAATCAGCAATGTAATGCCCCAGGTTTCAAAAGATTTTATGAACGTGAACATTCCAAGACTGAATGCAACTGTTAAACCACTAATTAATACAGCCTTCAATGAATTGGAAAGCGGCTTTCCAAGGATTTCCTCTTTAGATTTTCCTCTTTTTAGCTCACTTCTAAATCTGTAAAGTACGAAAACTACATAATCAGTTGTTATCCCTAAAAGGACCGCTGTCAAAGTATATGTTACCACATAGGAAACTTTTCCGGCTATAAGCCCAGTTAGTATTATGGCTGCATATCCAAATAATACCGTTACAGAAACAAGGATCAAATTGAGTATGGATAGTTTGTAAGAATAGAGTGTTAATAAAACAGCTATGAATAGAATTATGTAAATAGCTCCAAAAAAGGCACCAGATTTTGATGTCTGTTGCTGTGTTTGATAATATATGGCACCATTTCCGGTGAGATATCCGGAATTCCCAAAGTAATAATGAACGTATTTTTCTACGACTGGAGTTGCGGCCGCAGCTGGATAGAAGCCACTTGGTGATATATAACCGCTAGGAACATTGAATGTGATAACAATCAAAGATGCTGAATCATTTGAATTTATGAACGACTCCCTGATAAAGGAAGGGACCCCATTTAACCCAAAATTCTGAACATAATTCATTCCAAAGTCACCTTCCATAAGAGCTGCCAACAAATCATCTTTTGTAAAATTGAATTTAGAAATACCAGATATAAACTGGGTAGCATTATTTATTAGACTTCCAGGAAATGTTGTGATATTAACGTATTTCAAAACCATTGTTGCGTAAAAAATACTCTCATTATCATGGAAATAAGAAAATGCGCTTTCTTCAACAGCCAAGTTGATTCTCTTCAATATACTCAAATTTGCTGGGGAATATTGGAAAAATTGAAGGAATGTTTTTTCGTAAGAAGAGCCATTGTATCCCGAGATATTAGCAATGTAGTTTATTGAATATTCATTTGAATAATTCCTATAAAAGTTTGATGGAAATGATAGCATTAAATAAGAATAATGTGAAAAATTATCATACAATTGAATTATTTTTGGTTTTATGCTCCCTATAGATTTATCAAGGAAGGAGGCATAAGCTGTATAAACAGAATTAGTTGAACTGAGATTTTTAATTCCGGAATTATCTATTTTATTTTGAAAATTTAGAACTTCTTTTTCTGTAGTAATGTTATATGGGTTAGATATCAGAAGAACATAGAGTGAAGAATTCTGGGAAGAAATTTTAGATATTATTGACTGTACCTGAGAAGATTCAGTATTTGGTATGCCAGAAGTTGAATTTCCATAATTGATGTAAGAATTATAGTGAGAAGTTAGTGGAACCATGGCGATAATAGCTATTATCCAGATTATTAAAACAATCCTTCTATACTTTATGATTGATTCTATCATATTATTTCTGGAAAATTAACTTAATTATAATGGTTATTAAAAAAGAATTTTACAAAAGTATATATAGGGAACATGGTGATTATGACGTATTCGCTTACAAAATACAGACGGGCCCGAGGGGATTCGAACCCCTGACCACCTGGTTAAAAGCCAGATGCTCTACCTGGCTGAGCTACGGGCCCCTCGGGCCATATAAAATAAGATAATATAAAATTATTGATCAAACTTCTACATTAATCCCTAACTTCTCAGTTAGCTCTTTATATCGGTTCCTAATAGTAACCTCTGTTACCCCTGCGACCTCAGCAACTTCTCTTTGAGTTCTCCTTTCATTGAGTGCTATACTGGCTATGTAAATGGCCGCGGCAGCAACCCCTGTGGGACCCCTTCCGCTTGTGAGGTCTTTATTCTCAGCCATTTTCAATATTTCCATGGCCTTTTTCTTAACCTCATTGCTAAGTCTTAGTCTATTGCAGAACCTTGTGATATAATCCTCTGGCTTTGATGGCATTATACCTAATTGCAGGATCCTAGACATCATCCTAAATGTCCTTCCTATCTCCTTTTTCTTAATCCTAGTTACCGATGCTATCTCCTCTAGTGTCCTTGGAACGCCCATTTTCCTGCAAGCCCCATATATTGAGCCAGCTACGACCCCCTCAATTGACCTTCCTCTGATCATGTTCTCTTTGACCGCTTTCCTATAAATTACAGCGGCGGTTTCCCTAACGTCCTTAGGCAATGACAAATTTGATGCCATTCTTTCAAGCTCTTGAAGGGCCTGCGCAAGATTCCTTTCTGCTGCGTTAGAGACTTTTATTCTTCTCTGCCACTTCCTCAGTCTGTAAAGTTGTGCCCTAGATTTAGTAGGTATACTTTTACCATAAGAATCTTTATTTTTCCATGAAATTTCGGTTGATAGTCCTTTATCGTGGATAGTATAAGTCATTGGCGCTCCGGTCCTAGCTCTAGCTTCTGACTGTTCAGAGTCAAATGCCCTCCAATCTGGTCCCTGGTCTATGAAACTATCATCAATTACTAAACCACAATCATTACAAACTAGTTCTCCTCTTTCGTAATCCCTAGTAAGATGCGTAGATCCGCATTCAGGGCATTTTGTAACCTCTTCAAATAGATCCTTCTTCTTTTTCTCATCCACCATTCTTATCACCTCACATAAATTTCCATTGCAGAATCCCCTTTACCATCTATAGCAGCATAGGGTTGCTTAACCGGACCGAATATCCTTGCAACCTTCCCAATAGTTTTTCCATCTTTGTTGTACACTTTGGTGGAAAGTGGAACCTCTTTTTGCAATTTTGCAATTAATTTTCCTTCCCTTACTCCTAATATAATACCTATTTTTTTAAGGGATTCTGCCATATCTTATTGAATTAATATCGTATATTTAAACCTTTCGAAAAAATTGGAATTAATATTTAATCATTTCTCAAAAATTTCTTATATTGGTAGGCAGCTTCTACCAGACCTAAATGTAGTACTGATGGTTTGAAAGGTCTACTTTTAAACTCTGCGTGGAATTGAGATCCCATAAAGAATGGATGATCAACTAACTCCAATATTTCCATCCTATATCCAGTTTCATCGGTTGCTGCGAATTTAAGGCCGCTTTGTTCTAGATCTTTTAAATACCGTGGATTCACTTCATACCTGTGTCTGTGTCTTTCATGAATTAAATTAGTTCTATAAAGGCTGTATGCCTTCGTACCCTCTTTTATAAGAACTGGCTTATCCCCTAATCTCATAGTTCCACCTAATTTTGTGATACCGATCTGTTCAGGTAATAGATCTATTACTGGATAGTGGGTACCGGGTTCAAATTCTGTTGAATTTGCATCTTTAAAATCTAAAACATTTCTTGAATATTCCACCACTTGCAATTGGAATCCTAAGCATATACCTAGAATTGGTATTTTATTTTTCCTGGCATACGTAATAGCTTTAATTTTACCTTCTATTCCCCTACTGCCAAACCCTCCCGGAATTAAAATGCCATGTACACCCTTTAATTTCTCAAAATCATTCATTTCTGTCTCAGAATTAACCCACCTTATCTTAACACCGATTCCCGTGTTTCCGGTGACATGCATAAATGCGTGTTCATGTGAAATATATGAATCCTTTAGGTTAACATACTTTCCTACGATTGCAATTTCAACTTTATCTTTAGGATTCAATATGTTTCTTAGCAAATTTTTCCATTGGATAAGTTCTGATTTGCCTACATTCTCAATATTGTTTCCCTCTTTTCTAAATTTCTCTAAAATTATGTCAACGAGATTTGATTCGTTTATAACTAAAGGCATCTGGAAAATATCTGAAACATCAGGAACACCAATGACTGCTTTATTATCTACCTGAGTAAATAACGCAATTTTATTCCTAACATCTTCGCTCAATATGCCGGGGGATCTAGCTATTATGGAATCTGGTTGAATACCTATTGACCTTAGCTCCTTCACACTATGCTGTGTGGGCTTTGTCTTTAATTCGCCAACGCTTGAGAGCATTGGAACATATGTTACATGAATGAAAAACATTCTTCCATCTTCTTCCAACTTCATCTGCCTTAGAGCTTCCAAGAAGGGCATGCTCTCTATATCTCCCACAACTCCACCTACTTCTATTAAGAGAATATCTGTTTCGCTCTGTTGCGTAACGTTTCTAATTCTTCTTTTTATTTCGTCTGTAATATGGGGAATTATTTGAACTGTACTTCCTAAATAATCACCCCTTCTCTCCCTTTCTATAACAGTGCTATAGACTTTACCCGTAGTAATATTATTATCGCTAGTCAAGTCCCTATCCAAAAATCTCTCATAATTTCCTAAATCTAAATCAACTTCTGAACCATCCTTTAGGACAAAAACTTCCCCATGCTGATATGGATTCATGGTTCCAGCATCATAATTTAAGTAAGGATCAATTTTTAATATGTTAACCTTTAATCCTCTTTCTTTGAGGAGATATCCCAATGAAGATGTAATAGTTCCTTTTCCAATTCCTGAAATGACTCCTCCTGTGATTACAACATAGTGCATATCCAATATTTTATTCCGATTTAAATGATTTTCCTAATAAGGGATTCATATCAGTATACTTAATTATTTAATTGCATTCATTATCTCAATGCAAGGTGAAATTAGAGTAATTGGAGCCTCCTATTTAGTTGAAAATAATGAGCCTGTAATAGAAATATTTGGGCGAGACATAAATGGGGATTCCTATACACTATTATATAGAGGATTTAAACCTTATTTTTTTGTAGCAGAACCTACAGCTTCTGAGCTAAATTATTTAAATAGCATTTCAGAAAAGGTTTCAATTGAAGAAAAGACTCTCTGGCTTAAGGGGAGAGATGTTAATGCTGTAAAATTTGTTTGCAAATCACCTTGGAAAGTTCCAGAATTTAGAAAAGGAATACAAGAGCAGAGTAGGGTATTGGCTGCCGATATTCCGTTCCATTTTAGGTTTTACTATGATATGGATCTAGGATCATGTGTTAAATTCGAAGGAGAGGAAATAAAGGATGATAGATTTACGACGGATCATGTTGTAAATTTAACTAGCATATCAAAAACTAATGACTTTAAACCTCCCCTTAAAATCATGAGTTTTGACATAGAAAACAGCATAAAAACTCAGCAATTGTATGTGATTGGATACACTATAAAATTTAAGGATAAAGAAAAAAATGGAAGTATAACCGGTGAACCTACCGATATATTGAAAAGATTTATTGAAGTTGTCAGAGAAAACGACCCAGATATAATAACCGGTTACAACATAGATGGATACGATCTACCATTTCTAAGTGATCTCGCTAAGAACAATAACATTAAGATGCAATTATCAAGAGACGACCAAGAACCCAAAAGAGTACAGAACCAATTCTGGAAAATTAATGGGAGAGTTGTTGCAGATGCATGGTGGAATGTAAAACGCGAGATCCATCCAAAACAAGAAACTCTAGCAGCTGTTTCAAAAGAGTTATTAGGGGAGTCAAAATTGGATGTTGATAGAATTAATATAGATAATGAATGGGAGAACAATAGGAATAAAGTCATAGAATATTGTATAAAAGATTCTAGGTTAGCCCTTTTGATCCTTGAGAAGATCGATGTTGTTGATAAATACCTAAATATGAGCACAGTGTCTCTGCTTCCCTTAGACGATGTGTGGAACTCAGGTAACTCTACACTCATAGATTCCTTATTAATAAGGGAGGCTGACAGAAGGAATATTGCTGTACCCATGAACAATTTCACAAATCAGCAAGAAGAAAAGATAGAGGGAGGATACGTCCATACCATTGAACCTGGGCTATATGATATGGTTGCAGTTCTTGACTTTAAATCTATGTATCCCAGTCTCATGATAAAATATAATATTTGCTTTACGACTCTCAGTCCCAACGGAACTATTGTTGCTCCCAACGGGGTGAGATTTTTAGCACCAGAGGTAAAGAAAGGGCTAGTCCCTGAAAAGTTGCAGGAATTAATGAAGACAAGGGATATGTACAAGTCTATGATGAAAAATGAAAAAAATGAAGATAGGAAAAGATACCTAAATAGTATGCAGAATTCTGTAAAGATTTTGATGAATTCTTTCTATGGAGTTTTTGCATCAAACTTCTATAGATTCACTGATCAAAATATTGGTGCTGCAATAACTGCATTTGCCAGGGAAACAATTAAAGGAATTATAAGGGATTTGGAATCGAGAGGTATAAAAGTTGTGTATGGGGATACTGATTCTATATTTATTAAAACAGAGAAAAAAACTCTGGAGGAAGCTCTAAAGTTGGCTTTCCAAATAAGGGATGAGATATCAAATAAATTAGGAATACAACTAGAAGTTGAAAGGATTTTAGATCCTATGTTTTCCCACGGAGCTAAGAAAAGATACGCTGGAAGAATAATATATCCAGAGCAGGAAAAGGGTAACATAATAGTAAGGGGATATGAAATAAGAAGAACTGACTCATTTGACCTCCAGTCAGAAGCCCTTATGGAGATTTTCAATCATATTTTAGATAGGGATGTTACGGGTGCACTTCGCAGAGCCAAACAGATAATTCAGGATGTGAAAAGTGGAAATGTTGATATAGAAAAACTTGTAATTTCAAGGTCAGTAAAGGATTTCGATACATATAAAGATGCAGATTCACTGGCAAATGTACAAGCTGCAAGAAAATTGCAGGAAATGGGAATGGAATTTGTACCGGGTATGAAAGTTTCGTGGATAGTTACGGACAGTAAAAAAAGACCTCAAGAAGTTGAGCCTTACATTCCCAGTATTCCATTCAAAAAGAAACCTGATTACGAATACTATGCTGACAGAGTAGCTCAAACATTAGCAAGAATCACGGAAGTATTTAATATGGATGAAATATCATTGAAATCAAACGAAGTCAGAAAAAAGAGTACACTGGAGGATTTCCTTTAAACTTTTGCGATAGAAAAACTTATAAGTAAATTGTATAATAACATAACGTGCCTAGATTGTTACCTAAAATTAATATTATTCCTGTATATTTAATTAACACTCCTCTCAAAAAAAGGGATAGCAAAGGGTCGATGATCATAGAGCAAAACATATCCAATTCAGAAAATTATGATCACTCAAGATTTTATTCACAGGAAAGGTATCCAATAAGGGAACCATATTCATATGTTAATATTTTAACAGATAAGCTAACCAATGAGAACATATACTGGGTTAGCGAGCCTCTGCTAACCATCAGGGATTCCAATCTACTTGATACGTTAAAAACAGGTTTGGAAAGTGTTACTCACATTATTGAAAATATTGAGGAAGTCAAGGATAAAGAAGAATTTATTAAAGAAACGGTAAGAGATTTCATAAGAACTAGAGAGCTTTGGATAGATAGCGTTACTTTAAGGAAGGTGGAGTATTATTTGATCAGGGACTTTTTAGGTTATTCAGTAATTGATCCCCTAATGAAAGACCCCAATATAGAAGACATATCCTGTGATGGTGTCAACATTCCAGTGTATGTCTACCATCGTAAATATGAGAATTTGAAAACCAATATTGTATTTGAAACCCCTGAAAAACTCAACAGTTTTATTGTATATTTAGCACAAAAAGGGAATAAGCAAATTTCTGTTTCGGAACCAATATTGGACGCATCAACACCTGAAGGTAATAGAATTAATGCGACTTTTGGTGATGAAGTTACAGCAAAGGGCGGTACATTTACAATTAGACTTTTCAGGGAGACGCCATTTACTCCTATTGATCTTGTAATTAGAAGAACAGCTAGTTCCGAACTGGTAGCATACATGTGGATGATGGTTGAACATGGCAGAAATGCAATGGTTTTAGGAGGAACTGGCGCAGGGAAAACTTCAACTCTAAATGCACTTTCTTTATTTATACCACCAAATGCTAAGATTGTCAGCATTGAAGATACAAGAGAAATAAATCTTCCCCATCTTAACTGGATTGCATCGACAACTAGGAGCGGAACTACGGAAAAGGGCCTATCAACTGGAAAGGGAATAGGCGAGATTGATATGTTTGATCTAGTAAGGGCAGCATTAAGACAGAGACCGAATTACATAATAGTTGGTGAAGTTAGAGGTCAGGAAGCATACAACCTCTTTCAGGCAATGGCAACCGGTCACATAACATATGGCACTATGCATGCCGAATCCATAAAATCCATGGTTTCAAGATTGACAAATAAGCCAATTAACATACCAAAAATAATGCTTACTTCACTGAATAATGTCTCTGTTCAAATGCAAGTTAGATATAGAAATCAATTGGTTAGAAGGATAAAATTCATGCATGAAATTACAGGTTATGATATTGACAGTGACGAAATAGAAACAAACACAGTATTTGAATGGAACGTGAAAAATGACAAGATTGAAATGAAGGGTTCGCCAGATCTTTTTAGATATATTGGGGATATTAAAAATATGACAGAGGAAAAGGTCGAAGAAGAGTTCAGGAGGAGAGTACTATTAATCGATTACTTAACAAGGGAAGGCATTACTGATTATTTGGAAATATGGAAATACATCAATGAATATTATAGAAATCCTATTGATTATTCCAACCTAATAAGAGAGAAGATGAAAGAAAAGTGGGGTGAGGATTTTGAGCAGTTCAATATTTGACCGCCTTAAAGTAAAAAAATCAAAATTTCTTCAAACCTACGAATCAGGAAATAAGCTAAAATATGAAGCGCATAAGGTAAGAGGTATTAAGGGCAGCTATTATGGAAATACCACGCTCTCGCCTTATTATAAACTAGCCTGGAAACTGTTTAGTAAAATCATACAGGGAAGAAATTTCAAGTCTCAGGTTAGTTTGCAAAATTCATTGAAGATGGCAGCAATTGATATTAGGGCTGAAGAATATATTGCAAGTGCCCTCCTGACCTCTCTTTTGGTTGGTGCAATTTCGGTTTTAATCCTTTTAATAATGCTAATATTAAGAGTCAACATAATTTTAAATATTTTTATACTCATCTTGATACCTTTGTCTAGCTGGATTACCTACCTGGTTTATATCTATTATCCTCAATCTGTCGCAGGTAGTAGGAAGAAAAAAATAGATGCAAATTTAGGTGGGGCAATGTCATTCATTGCTTCAATGGCTTCTGCTGATGTTCCGGTTTACGTTATATTTAAAGAATTAGCTAAAAGACCAGAATACGGAGAAATTAGAAAAGAGGCTTTAAGAATTACAAGAAATACTGAATTATTTGGAATGGATATATTAACTGCTTTGGGTGAAGCTGCTAGATACAGCCCATCAACAAGATGGCAGGAATTCTTACAGGGAGTTATTACAACTTCGACAACAGGTGGCAGACTCAAGCCATATTTCATAAGCAAAGCAGAAGAGTATCAAAACGAATTGAGAATAGCTCTCAGGAGAAATGCTGAAAATGTTGGGTTATTTGCAGAAACATATGTCACCGTTGGCGTAGCATTCCCACTTTTCTTGATAATAATTTTAGCAATAATGGGAGTTATTTCAGGTTCGGCTGGATCAAGCACAATTGTATTACTATCTGTGTTTGTTTTCTTGGTTATACCGGTTATAATGGGAGTATTTATTTGGATAATGGCAAGCGTATCCAAGGAGGTCGCCATATGATTAACAAAATAGTACTGATGGTATCCATAGCTTTGGCTTCAGTAATATCTATTTTAGGTGCACTTTTATATCTTTACAACTTAATTTCTGTTGAGATCCTTCTAGATTTAATTGTTTTCTCTATTGCGATAGCCCTTATACCATCAGGCATAATCGATTATATTTATATTAGGAGAATAAGGGAAATAGAGAACAGAATACCCGATTTCCTTCAAGATGTAGCAGAAGCCAGCAGATTTGGGATGACATTGGCAGATGCCATAATATCAACATCGAAAGGAAAATATGGAATTTTGACAAATGACATTAAAAAGATGGCAGGTCAGCTAGAATGGGGGGTCCCTGTGAGCATAGCTCTGGAAGACTTTCTTGAAAGGACGAGGACTCCTTTAACAGAGAGGGTCGTTGGTACTATTATTAAAGCTAATGAAGCAGGGGGAAACGTTTCAGATGTCCTTAGCAAAGTTGCTCAATACGCCAGAGAAGTACAACAATTAACGAAGGAAAAATATAGTCAGTTGGGAACTTACAATGTAGTTCTTCTAATATCATTTGGTGTATTTCTCGTAACAATACTGATATTGAATGTTCAGTTCTTCCCTGAAATGATAAAATCAGCAGGTAGTATAACAGGTAATGTAGCCTCTAACAGCATAGCTTCAATTAATGTCTCAATAATTCCATATGTAAAATTAATATTCGCAGCTGCAGTTTTGATTAGCGCAGTAGGGGACGGTATTATGGCCGGTGTCCTTAAAGATGGGAGATATGAAAGTGGATTTATTATGGCCGCTGCCCTTGCGATATCAGGATACATATTCTTGCTTTTGCTTGGAGGTGTTTAGATGGATTTAACCACCGGTCTCATAATAGGAAGAAAACCCATAAAGCAGCGAGGGATTTTCTATTCTAACATATCCGAGGACATTAACCCTGAAATAACATGGGGAAAGGAATGGTATGTTTTAGAAAAAAAGGATATAGAAAAACCATACTCTAGGGTTTCAATAGTTCAGAACAAGGAAACAAGCGAAATGATATATTTTGTTCAGGAACCGCCTATATCGGACGTTCTAAAGAATATAATAAAGTCAATAAAAGACTTCATAGTATATTCAATAAATGATTCATTTAGTAGTAATGAGAGGAAGGCTAATTTTATTAGAGATATAATTGATAAATACGTTATAGAGAAATCCCTGGCCATTTCTAACCTTGATAAGGAGAAAATTTTTTATTACATATTCAGAGACTTTGTCGGCTATGGCCCCATACAGGTGATGATGATAGACCCCGATATAGAAGATATTTCATGCGATGGCCCAAGGCTTCCAGTATTCATTTACCACAGAAGATACGGTTCCATGAAATCGAACGTACAATTTGAGTCCGATGAAGATTTAGATACTTATGTCGTATGGATTGTGCAGAAATCTGGTAAGCATATATCGGTTGCCAATCCAATGGTAGATTGCAGTCTACCTGACAGCTCTAGACTTCAGGCAACATTGAGCCGAGAAGTCACAAAGAAGGGTTCAACATTTACCATAAGAAGATTTAAGGAAAGCCCGTTCACACCACTTGATCTGGTCAAACTTAAAACTTTGGATAAGAAGATGCTTTCTTTTCTATGGTTAGCTGTGGAGCATGGAATGTCAGCCTTTGTAGTCGGAGGAACAGCATCCGGTAAAACAACTACATTAAACACTTTATTGCTCTTTATTCCCCCTGGAAAAAAGATTATAAGCATTGAAGATACAAGAGAAATTAATATTCCTCATGAGAATTGGATACCGGCAGTAACTAAACCGGGAATAGGTGAGGTAAACCCCATAACTAATAAGAGGGTTGGAGAAGTGAATATGTTTGACCTGCTAGTTGCCGCATTAAGACAGAGACCGAACTATATAGTTGTAGGAGAGGTCAGGGGCCAGGAGGCCTATACAGTCTTCCAGGCAATGGCTACTGGTCATACAGCGTATACTACTTTCCACGCGGATGAAATTAGAGCTATGGTACACAGATTAGAGAGCGAACCCATAAACTTACCTAGGGTTATGTTGACTTCTCTGGACCTCGTTATACTTCAAGGACAGGTAAAAGTTGAAGGTAAATTAACTAGAAGAATAAAGGATATATCTGAAATCGTACCTGAATCATCTTCTGATGAGTTAAATATTAATCGTGTTTACTCCTGGGAACAAACATTTGATGAATTTAGATACATGGGTCATTCCTATGTTCTAGATAAAATAAAGAATATTAGAAACTGGAGTCAGTCAAGAATTGATATAGAACTCAAGAGAAGGGAAAAGATATTCGATTATATGGAACTCATTGGTATAAATAATTTTAGAGACTTTGTAAATGTGATATATCAATACAACAGAAATGAGAGAGAATTTCTTGATAACTTAAGACAGGTTCTTGGAGAGGATATACCATGAATCAAGTATTGTATAAAGAGGAAGGGGTAGCCAGTGCTGTTGGTACTATATTTGCAATACTTATATTCGTCACTGTACTGGGAATAGTAATTACAACATATGTCCCTGCCACCATGCAATCTTATGAAGAGCAATACAGTGAAGGAATTTTAAATAGTATGGTACAGCTCACAAGTGATATATCATTTCTTATTTCTAATTATAAGGCACAATCAATCCTTTTAGTGCCATTTGACCTAGCATCTAATTATGTACCACTATTTTCCACACCAACCTATGGATCGATAAATATAACTCCACCTACAGGTACCAATGGCGAAGGAACTATATCCGTTATATATAATAATACCAATGTCACAGTAGGTGGTTCTATACAAGTTTATACAAATAATAGATATTTTACGGATGAGGAATATGTTTATGAATATTCATCATTAATTTTCAATCAGGTTGGGAGCGGTGGCAAAATAGGTAGTGTGATGGAAAGCGAACTTTTTTCAATCAACACCCCGGTGGAATCACATCCAAATATTACTATAACTCTTATAAACTTAGTTGGTGGGCCCTTAATTTTGGGAAGTGGGAGTCCAGTGACTATAAGTTTGGAAACCTTGGCAAGAAACAGTTATGCCTTTATGGTTGATGGATCTAGTTTAATTATAAAGGCAAACTCATATCAATTCTTGAATAGGTATTTTTATTCTTATCTAAATCAGACTGCAAATTCTTTTAGCCTAATACCTTCTTTCCACAATGGTGAGTTAATGCTTTCATTTAGTGGAATAGGTTTTGTCAACCTACAAGTTTATACAATATTTGTTTCACAATCCCAATTTTAAATTTATTATTCCCAAGACCGAATATTTTGAATCGCACGGATAATAAGGGGAAGATTCAGTGCTTCAAAAAATATAACTACATGCAATTAGTATTTGAGATTCGAAACTGCTAACGAAGAGAAATGGCTAAAAATCAATAGATCTCATCCCAAAATCAATTTAAGCAAAATTTTGGATCTTATAGAGGATCTTTCTAAAACTTCTAATGGATATTTGAAAACAGAAGATATGCTGGTTGAACGAACTCAAAATGAGCAAGAAAGTAATGCATTTTTGCCTTTCTCAAATTACTTGTAAATTTAAGAAATTATATATATCTATAACGACTCGCCCATTAGCAAAAATATGGGCTAGGCTGCTTTTTAATGAATTTATTTTTAGGGCCTACCAAATAACATCCGATAAAATATTTATTGAGATAACAGAATATTTGAAAAGTTATGGAGTAGATGACTTTTTAATAAAATGACAATACACTTGATAGAAGTCTATCCATTATTTATATAAACACCGCGGGATGAGATGCCGTTTAAAAATAATTGTCAGAAAATGGAATAAATCGGTCTGATTTTCAGAAATTAATAGATGATAAAATTATTATAGGACTGGATTAATAATAGCAGAACATTTTAAATGAGATCACTGCCGGGAAGAGAGGGCTAAAAATTCATGAAAATGTATTAGACAAATAGAAATGATATAAATTAAATAAATTATTTTCTGAATAACTTAAATAGCTTAGATCCAGATTTTCCAGTTTTGTTCTGTCCTGTGGATGTCAGATTTGACAGATCGGGTGAAACTCCCTTGTCAGTTAACCACTCTCTAAACCCTTTATATTCCGGATTGCTCTTCCACCATTTCTGGAATTCTTGTTCACTCATCTTTTCCCCGAAAACAATCTTGGCTTTTGCTCTATATTCATTCACAAATTTATCATAGTCAGCTTTAAGCTTTATAAGAACCTGGTATTCAGGATCTTTTTTGCTAATGAAAACTGCACCGCAATTCGGGCAGTACTTTGAATTTTCAGGTATCCATGATGAGCATTCACTGCATTTAACCATATCCTTCTCGAATTCAGTTCCGCATCTTGGACACTTAAGTGAGTCGGCCGGTATTAAAGCACCGCAAACGCTGCACTGCATTAAGTTTGATGTCTTTCTCCTTATGTAAGATGCGCCTGCAACAAAAGCCAATCCAAGGGCACCTAAAATAACCAATGGGTATACATATATAGGAATGACTAATGGAGCCTGTTTTACAGTTATAAAGTTGGTATATTGATAAACTTCCTTATTATTTCCCGTTCCAGTTACTACTGTTAATGTATATTTTCCTGCATAAGGTAACCTTACATTTAAAACCGCTATTCCTGATGAGGATGTTTCGCCACTATATACAAATACTATCTTACCATTGGATACAATGGTAAGGCTGAAATTGGCTGGCCACGGTTTATTAATAACAGTATTTATCGATCTCAATACTAAAACTACTGATTGACCGGATGTTGGAGTTGGATTTGATAAGGAATAAGTAAACAATATTTTTGGAACTAGAACATTAAAAGGTAATGTTACGTTGTATTCGTCATAATTTTTGGTAAATATCTTGTGGTTATAGTTTAGATAAACTTGGATCGTCCCAATTACAGGTTGATTATAAACCAGATTGGATACATTTATGATTTCACTCTCACCTGCATATAGAGATAAGCTTGCATTATTTGTTAATAATACTAAAGGTTCTGGTGTAAATGCAACTATCTTATAAGGCACTTGACCTTTGAAATAAGAACCTCCATTGTTAACAACTGTGAATGATATATTGAAATTTTCTCCTTCAAATAGCTGAGCTGGTGAAATTGTCATATTGGTGACTGAGAAATTTGGTCTCTCATAAATGGTTAAAGTACCTAGATTATAACTTATGAAATAAGGGGTTGTATTGGAAGTTTCTAGATCCAGAGTCAATGGGTATGATATCTGATTCTGCCCATGCATAATTCCGGGTATATCTGATGTATTAAATGTTATTGGAATTACCGTTCCGCTACCTAATGAAATGTTACCCAAATTGTAACTCAATAGAGTATAGCTACCGAGCTTGAGATATGCAACCGTATTTAAGGAAGGATAATTTGCAACTTTGTTTATAACTATATTTCCCGTCATTATTGAGCCATTTTCCATTGAAGATGGTAAATTTGAAATGACATAATAATAAGGGATAGGTATTGACATTTGATACATGGTTGCCCCATTTGGGGATGGCAGGATATCATTGTAATCCAAAATATAAGTTAGTGACATGTTGTTTGAATAACTAACACTCATATTAATAGGGAATAAAGAAGTGGATGAGACATTTCCCATGAACAAAATCTGGCCATTGTACAATATTTCCACTGGAACCTGAGATGAGGAATTAAAGCCCGTATTTACTATAAATAGCAAATTAGTAAAGTTGACATAATTACTTATATTTCCATTCAAAATAAATGATGATTGCCCAATCTTAAAGGAGTAATTCGGATAGAAATACAAACTTTCAGCAACGTTAGAAATTGATTCCACATAGGGCTGGGTTGAATTGTTAAATTTAATTGAAAAGTAATTGTATCCAACGTGGAACAGATTCGCACTTAAATTTATAGGCAGAAATTGTTGCCCATTTAAGGTTTGAGTTAGTTGTATATTTCCATATTTTCCGTTTACATCGTAAGTTAGAATTAAATTATTTATAGGTTCGTTTGCATAAACTTGCAGTAATCCGTCCAAAGGCATTCCGATGAAAGGAGTTTGAGACTGCGTGAAACTTAGGATAGTAACCACGGGCCTGGGTATAACTGAAACTGTCATATTCAGTGATGACCTGCTAGAATTTGCCGGATATACGTTTTTAGATAGGAGAGCTCTTGCCATTACTTTTAAAGTTCCGTTAGATAATACCGTTACAATTGGCAATACTATCTGTAATGTGTAGGAGCTTGAACCCGATAACTCCAGAGTAGAATTATAGTAAAACATTGTTCCATTGGGGTATTGTACTTTTATTAAAAGATTAAAAGTACCTGTGGACTGAGAACCTGTATTTGTAACATTTACGATAACCTTACCTCCATACCCTGATATCCAGCTGCCTCCGTAAGAATAAGTTGGTACGATTGCGCCTGAAAGTATTACAGAGACATTGGAATGCGAAACTATTGAAAATTTAATTGGCTGATTTGAACTGAACATTGTTTGACTAAAAAATTGTAAAGTCATATTGTAAGGACCTGGGGAAAGGCTATCTGGCACGTTCAAAACTATCGCCTTAGAGGAATTAGCCGGCAAATTGTAATTTGAGGAACTATAATATTCTTGGGAATTTAAGAAAATTACAAAGTTTCCGGAAATTGAACTACCAAAAGATGTGGCATTTACATATATATAGAAATTAGATCCGTAGATTGGCTCTGTAATCTTCGTTATCCAATAATTCACAAATGTATCATTGGTTTTAATATTAACCAATCTTAAATTGGTTGAGTTACTTAATAATGGAAATGCGGGTAGAGTTACATTGGCATGAATGCCCTCTGAATTTAGTATATATTTCCCGAAAACATTGGTATTCGGATTTGTTTCAAAATTGAATACATCAGTAAGTACCGGAATTTTAGCTATACCATTTATTGTGTAATTGAACTGATTAGACAAGAATCCCATGGATATCATTTGTGTTTGGAAATTGTTGTTCAGGCTGCTTACCAAAGAATTGGTACTTGCACTTCCCTCATTTGGGTAAAATACCGCATCATAGTGATTTATGGGATACCCTTGATAATTTGTTAAATTGAGTTCAATATACCTATAAATTAAGACATTGCTGTTTTGGTCTACTAAAAAGGGTGGATCCTGATTTATTAATGGCTTACTGGTAACATTGTTGACTGTCAAATTTGCTATATAAATATTTGAATTAACTAAATAAAAGCCATTTTTAAGAGGATTCTTTAACAATCCATGATCAACTGTATAATTATAAAAATTCACGTCAAAATAGTCGTTCATTCCGTAAATAACAGAATTTACTAAATTTATGTAATAATTACTGTAACCCCCATAATAACTAAAAGTATCATTAGTATATATTTCGAAGTTTTCACTTATGATATCAGTATAACCCTTAGAATTATTCTGGTAGATTAGTGAATATAGGCTTTCCTCAATTTTACTTAATGGTACGAAAGATGGAATCATAAATGTTAAATTATATGATATCACCTGATTATTTGTAGAGGGTAAGGAGCTGTTACCCAATTTGTACTTTCCCGTAAAAATAGAAACATTTGATTCAGAGTTACTCTTATAAACTATGAACAGGTTAATCTCATCTATCATCATATAATTTGGATAATTCAAACTTGACTGAACTGCACTAAAGTTAGCGGTTCCAGTAAAATTCTTGGATAATGGGTTAGATGTTAGGTTCGCGACCATTATTGTATTAATCGGTGTGGGGGAAAAGAAATCACCAAAATAATCGTTGACCAAGTAGACAGTGCTTGAGGAGAAGAATGGGGTTGGAGCAAAAGAATATCTATTATTATTGAAGATGGAGGTGGCGTTCTGAATACCTGAGAATTTTGTGCCTACTATTAAGACATTTGAATTCTGAAAATAGACATTTCCAGGGAATTTAATTATGGAATTATGTATCTTTACATTTGCACCGAAAAACGATGCATTAAACAACAAATATGGTTGTAAGGATTCAGTAGATACCGTAATTTCTGCATTGTACATTATTAGAGTACCGTTAACTATCAACTTATAATGGTGAAATACATCCTGGTCAAAGTACAATGTCGCATTTTCAATTATAAGGGTCCCAGTAGAATTTACAATCAAGTTCCCCCTAACCCCATATTGTCCAGGCAGACCTGTAAGAGGGTCTATAGTGCTTTCATTAATTATCATTACTCCATTAACATAAATATTGGTATTGGGTTGAATAACACTGCCAGCCGAAACCTGATTGGACAAGCTCAATATGGATAACGATGAAATTAATAATATAACAATTACAAGCACTGTCTTAACTTTGTTCTCCATTGAATAAGTATATTTTTACTTATTAATAGATTTTACTAAAGACTCGTTTATTACAACCTCTTAAAATCTCTAACAGCAATTCCCTTTTTAATATAATTTAAATCATTTTTTGATATAGCAGCAAACCCATATCCCTCAATCTTTCCATTGTTTAGAATTATTACTGGGTCACCTGGTCTTATATCATCGGAAATTTCTGCCACAACAGGTATGAATATGTTTGATGACTTTACGGATTCCTTTATTTCAATAACTTTTCTTCTATTTGAAGCTAGGTATTGGGCAAGCCCTTTCATTGGATATGGGCCATTTCTGGTTATTTTAGCAAATTCAATACCATTGACATAAACAATTTCCCTATTCCCCTGATCAACTATTTTTATATCCTCATTATCAAGAACTATCTCGTAGTAATAATTGAGTATATTTAAGATTTCAATTTTCCTTTTATCGAAACTTTTTTTTACAATTTCTCTTTCTAAAATTTGAACCAATTTTTCAGAGTTTTCTGCATTCAATTTCCCCCTGATTCCCATTTTTTCATCGAAGATATTTAAAATTGCATCTTCCCCCTCCGGTAAAATATAAAAAACTCTGTCGTATTTTTTATCTTTGAAATAATTTTTAGCAGTTTCTATCAACATTTTTTTCTCTTCTTCAAACCAATATCCTGTTACCGGTATATCGTAAAAGGCCGCAGGATAAAATGACTCAATTTCTCTCGGAACAAGGCCTAGTGGAGAAGTTACTATTACCTCATCGATATATTTTAAATATTTTCCGATATAGCTGTGCAAAACTCTGTGTGACTTCGACATTGAATATGGTTTAACGGCAGAACAAGGGATCAAAAGCAAATTGTTAGCTTTCTGTTTAAAGTTCATTATTCGTTCCCTGTACTCCCTAAATTCAGCTCTAAAAATACTTTCTAAGCCAGATGATTTTAAATTTTTTGGTTCATGGTCAAGGAATTCTTTAATTTCATCATAGTACTCCATATCCAAAAGCCTTAAGATCTCTTGGGAAAATGAAGAATGTGAATAAAATTCAACAAGTTCCCTGAAATTGAACGTTTTCAAAGAAATTTCTATCTCATTCATTATTCTGTCTAAAAGTCTATTATTCCATTCCCTGCAATTTACTCCATTATTTATTCCTGTAGGATATATACAACTTTCCTCACCCATTATGTCTAAAAAACTTGCATCAAGTATGTCAATGCCCAAATAGAAAAGTACAGGGAAATCGTAAGGGTTGAATGGACCTGGCAGATAAATAAGCTTTCCAAGATCCTTCCTCCTTAATTTTAAAACTGTGGATACTAATTCCCTTATGTTGTATCTGTTATAATTTTGAATTATGATTAGAAAATCGGTTTCAAATATATCCTTATTCCTATATTCCAAAGGAATTTCATTTGGAATGAGGTCCTTCAAAGCACGTATAATTGTTGGTACCTTTAATCCATTAAATTCTCCGTACTTTCTCAATATGTATCTCATAGGTTGAATTCAATCCCACAGACCTTACAAGATTTAGATCTTTCGGCACATTTTAGATGATACATAGAACCGCAATATTCGCATTTACCAGCATCAATACCGGGCAGAATTGCTCCCCTGCATGAGGCGCATACTAATCTAGAATTTGATTTAAACTTTAATAGAGTTTCCAGTTTTTTAATAGTAAATACCTTCTCATATGTTGAAAAATCAAGCGTTTGACCATACACCTTAAACGGTTCATCTTTCTTAATGTTATAATCATAATTTAATTCAATTATCTTCTTAGGTTCTATATCGCCAATTGTTTTTTCCTTATCTAGCCACGCTACAGTGGCATCATAGAGTTTCCAATTTCCTGCATTGGTAATATTTATTTTCAAGAGGAATTTTCTTTCCCCTTTAGCTTTCTCATACTGCAAAATGATTTCAGGCTTCAATTCTTTTGCAAGTTCTTTTAGAGCATCTACATCATCTGGGGCTAAATTGTAGCCATTCGAATTTAATTCCTTGATTCTTTCTGCAATTTTATCTTTATCTATTATCTTTTCAATGAATTCATTTGGCAATACAAGTTTTGAGACCAGCTCGACAAACAATGTAGAATAATCTATTTCACCATTTAGGACAGGTTCTATATTCTTATCAATAGATAAGGAATACTTTTTAACTTTTTCATTAATTTCCTCCTTTAAAAGCCTTAAATTATTAAAAACTTCATTAATATTTGTAATATTGATCGAATCTATTTTATTCTTTGTTTTCATTGTTTCCGGTTCAGCGAAATGGAGTAGTGCATTTTCGATGTCTGAACTTAACTTTATAATTATATTGAAGTAGGATTTCAGGATATTTATCTTCTCGGTTAAAAGGTACTCTCCAATCTTTTCAGGAACTCCTACGTATAATTTTAGATCATAATTTAATTCAGAACCCAATTCCTTGAGATCGTTCTTAGCTTTTTGTACAACAACTCTGTATGATTCTTCAAAGTCCAAATTAACATTAGCACAATAATTTCCCAAAAGGATATTAATACCTATTAAGCCCCTTACAAATTTTAAATTCTTTTGAACTTTTTCATCCGCTGTTTCATTCTTATAGCGATTATATTCTGATATCAAGAAATTTAAAGAATTGAAGAGATTTGTAAAATCTAGTTTCCTGATTGAATCTTCAAGTTTTTCTAGCTCCTTTCCATATTTGTTTTTGAAATCTGAATCGCTCGAAAAAAGAGCGTAATAATGATTTGCAATCTTTAATAGACCGAATAGTGGCAAATAATCTTTAAGTATTTCATACAATCCTAAATATGCACCAAGGTAATCGTTGTTTGTTATTTTATTTAACACTTCCGCGTCATATTTTTTAGATAAAGTAGCATCCCTTAGAATATAATCCTTAACAAAATCTATTGACATATAATGCAATATAACATTGGTTACTTCTGCCAAAACATAATCATTGTTCCTTTTTGCAATTTCACTTAATACTTTAAAATATGTGCCTGCAGGATCCGCGGTAATATTTCTCAATAATAAGTCTTCAGTTTTTTTATCTATGCCATTTTCCCTAATCAGTTTAATTACCTTATCTCTTAAGGCATCCTGAAAACTTCCTTCATTAATGACGTTGAAGAAAATTTTAAATTCTTCGTCTATGCCCCTTTTTATTATTAAATCCGGAGTCAATTCCAATGAATTTAAATCTAAATCTCCATCTTGAAGGCATATTATTTTCAATAATGCTTCAGATGATATCTTATTGGTGTAATATAACTGTAATACCCTTTTTGCGATCACAGATAATAGATCATCTGCATTTTTATCTTCATTTATCAGAACTCTATACCATTTGAAAACTTTTATTTTATTTAATTGTTCAGATAACTTAACTTCTAAAATCTTATCAGCATCCTCCTTTATTGCATTCTTATCCTGAATTCCAAGTTCGAATTTCATTAGATCTAACGTGCCATTAATAATTTTCTCAATTGATTTTGATACGGAGTTTTTATATGATTCATATAAAGTAATAAGATAATCAACACTTTCAGCTTCACTCTTATTTTGGGAATTTAAATTTAAGATGCCTTCTATTGCCTCTATCATATATTTTACTAATCCGAATTCTTTATCCTTAATTTCACGGAAAAGCCTAATTTTCAAAAGGAGATTATTAGTGCTGTATATCCTCAGCAAGCTCTCATTAATCCTTTGGAATTTCAGATTAATAATGGAAAGTTTTTCATTTAATTTTCTTAAATCATTAAAAAGATTTTCTAGTTCTACATTAGCTTTGGAAATGAGTTTTTGCTCGCATGTACTATAATTGTTGATTAAAAACTTGAGGTTTCTTTCAGGATTAGGGCATTCTTGATCAACATCCAGTTCTCTAAATTGGTTAATCATGCTTAGGTAGCTTTTAGATAATTCATCGGCTATTTTATAATAAATTTCACTCAATTCTTTGAACTGTTCAACAATATTTTTTCCTGTATCGAATTTAGAAAAATCAGGATGAACCGGTATCTTAATTCCAATTTTTTCAATTAATTCCGTAGCCCCTTTTATTTCACCTTTCATTTCATTTATCTTCCCTTTAATGGCAATATCTAAGGCTTCCTTAAGCTCATTCCATTTCTCCAAATCAATTTTCTCTGAACTTGAAAGACTCCTGAATTGATTTAATATCTCCTTTGTAAATAAATTTTGATTCTCTTCAACAATGGTCGCATAATTCTTTAACTCGTTCTTTATGTTAGCTATTGCATTTTTAAGATTATCTAAGTTACTTTCCAGAATGTTCATCTTGATAATGGCATCTTCTATCTTCTGAGATTTTATCAAATTCCTAATATCTTCTATTTCATTTTTAACCCCTTGACCTATTATCAATGGCTGAAGGGAGTCAACCTTAGAATTTATAGTGGCTAATTTTTTTAATGCGAAGTCCAGCAGGAGGGTATCAAGCTGATCATTAAGTTTCTTAAGCATCTGATAAGTTTTAGATGCATCTTCATAGTTCTTTATATCTATGGATAACAAACTTTCCTTTATGGGTGAGACATCAACACCTTTCCCTTCCAATTTTGAAAGCTTTGCCTTTATTTCTTCTAAGTCTTTTTCTAATTTCTGTTCAATTAACTCCTTTAGTTTATTATTGTATTCTTCCAAAGAAGATATGGATTTATCAAGTTCTATGTTTTTATAATAATCTCTAGATTTTTCTTTCAACTCAGCTAAGTTATTAAAATCTATTTTATTCCTTATTAAAAAGGCCTCACTTTTTGATACTTCCATCAATAGTTTTTGCAATTTATAGGAGTAATCTCTTTTTATTTCGTTTAAATAGTTTACACAATTGTCAAATTCTGACAATGGGTCTGAGATTTCGCACTTAATCCTAGCCTTTATAAATTGGAATATTTCCTCAAAAGAGTTTATTATTTTTGTGACATCCTCCAATCTGTAATCTGATTCTGCCAGCTTTAAAAATTCCTGTATTTTAATTTCTAATGATGTATCCTTATAGGTTTCCAATAACTTCTTAAGACCTTTAGAGATTTTCTCATTAATCGATCTTTGAAATTCTTCCAATAAATCATGTCTTAAAACATCTAGTGAATTCCTTACTCCATCAAGATCCAAAGCTTTCTTATTTAGCGATTCCTTAATTGAATTTATTGCATATTCTTCTTTCTGGATGTTAGCATTCAACCTTTTTAGAATGGGTAAAAATTTCTCTAATTCTTCGAGCTCTTTAGCAAGACTATTTCTAGTTTCTTGGATTTTTTTAGCTTCTTCTTGTAGTTTTTTTGCTATTTTTGTAGATTCGGCGAAAGGGTTGGGCATATTACATGATTAATTGTTTAATAGATTTAATATTTCTCGTCCGATTTTTAATTCTATGAAGTCAGAGAATATATCAAAATAGCTCCGAAATCATCATCACTTCTGTAAAACGCATTCCTAACCTCCTGATATTTAGACTTAAGATACTTCAATATTCCGAGGGCATCTGTGACAGAATTATTCTGGTTGTATATTAATATAACATAAACCCTCCTTACATAATCGGGTTTGAATATGCTATCTGCAGCTTTTACATCCCTTTCCAGGATTTGGAAGTTGCTTATACCATATTTTATAGTTATGACACGAAGTGGCCCAAAAATACCAGACATTTCCTTTAAATCTCTCAAGTTAAAACCTAGCAGGTTTCCATTATTTAATATAAGTTTCAATGTGTATAGTAGTTGTTCAATTCTTTCTGTATAAATTTCGGAAATTTCATTTATTTTATATGAGCTTTCTTTGGATATTATTTCGTCTGGATCTGTTATTTCGATAATGTCCACGCTTTCTCTAACATCTTTGATATAATCTGTATATCTATTTACGCTCATTCCAAGTGGTATAACTAGTAATAAAACTACAAAACTACCACGCCTGGAAAGAAAATTGCAAAGGGCCCTAGCAAATACTTCATTGAATTTATCCCCCACTTGTGTAACCACAAAGGAGACCTTGGCAAAGGTAAATTTTAGAAGATTTTCCCTTTCGTATTCAAGGATTGAATTAATTTCCTGAGATACTGTATAATCAAATTCCTTCATAACAAAAATAACTCTATTCTCTATGTTAGAATGGTGCTTGTTCAATATGGAAATTGTTTCAAATTGTTCCGTCAATTTAGATATTAGGTTAGAAGAGTATTCTCCAATTCCAATGATTCTTATCTCTTCATTATTGGAACCCTTCATTGCCTGCATCCTTTCTTAGATTTTCGTTTTGAATTTCTCTTAACCTTCTTCTAATATATTCTCTCACGGCTATCCTTATTAAATCCTCCTCATCAACAGCCTCTCCATTTTCTATGGCGTTTATAATTTGAGTCATTTCGCTCCTTGATAACCTCACGCTTACCTTTTGCGCTGGTCCCTCATGTGCGAGCTCTTCTAGGAATGAATCAATAGCTTGCCTAATAAAATCAGATAAATTTTTGAATTTGCCTTCGGCTATGAGTCTTTCTATTTTCTCCAATGACTCTGGGGGTAATCGAACTGTAATTCTTGATTGTGATTTTTCATCTGACAAAGTCATTTCACTTCCCTAGATTTGTCAGACAATATATCACTATCATGATATATAAGTTTTATGAAATCCCCTCTCTTTATTATCTATTTTATTTCATAAAAGAAATCAAAACCACCAATTTTGTCAGGAATTATATCCCGTTAGGTTAAATAAACCGTTATTCATTACTAACTAATGATAAAGGGAAGGGTTAATGAAAGACAAGTCAAGCGAATGATGCAGCAGATGGGCATAAAGTCTAACGATCTTGACGATGTTGTAGAGGTTAGAATTGTTTTGAAAGATAAAACTATAATAATAAAGGAACCAAATGTTAGCGTAATAGAGGTCCAGGGAAACAAAACATACACTGTTGTGGGAAAGGAGGAAATAATCCAGGGACAAATGGATAAACAAACAATTGAGGATACAAATTTGAAAGAAGAGGACATCAAGCTTGTTATGGAAAAGGCAGGAGTAACAAGGGAAAAAGCCATAGAGGCTCTTAAATCAAATAATTACATGGTTGCTGAAGCGATTATCTATTGCATGACAAAAAGATGAATTCAATGAATAGGGAAGAATTGCTCCGGCTTATTAAGAAAAAGGAAAGTGAATATGAACCCATCAACAAATTAATTGTAAAATTTAAAAATGAGATTGAAGAAATAATAAAAAAGAACAGTTGGAATGCAGAATTTTTTCTGGGAGGTTCTGTTGCTAAAGGCACTGATTTACTAGATTCAGACTTAGATTTTTTCATATTGTTTCATGAAGATTTCAATCCAAAAGAGGTAATTGAGGTATTAAAGACCCAATATAAGGATGCGGTTGAAAATTATTCTGAACACCCTTACATAACTCTATTAATTGATAATAGGGAAATCGATATTGTGCCCGCTTTTTATATTGAAGAAGGAGAAAAGATTAAAACATCGGTTGACAGAACTCCGTTACATGTCAAATTTATAAAATACCATCTTTCAGAATTACAAAAGGATGAGGCTAGGATATTGAAATATTTCTTTAAGAAAATAGGTGTATATGGGGCGGAATCATCCGTAAGAGGATTTTCCGGCTATGCGGCAGAATTATTAATATATAAATTTGGGGATTTTGATAAAGTTTTAGGATTTTTTAAAAATCAATCTCCGCCAATTATTATTGATATACCGGGAATAAGTGATAAGAATTATTCCAAATTTCAGGAGCCACTGGTGCTAATAGATCCAGTAGATCTTAACAGGAACGTAACAGCTAACGTTTCTATTGAGAATCTCTGGACACTTATAGCTGCCTCCAAGTTATTTTCTTGGGAAAATTCAGAAAAATTTTTCAACCCAAAACAAAGGACATATAAGGTTCCAGAAAATGCTATTGCCTTAGTTATAAATTGTAAAAAATGTAAGGAGGACGTGGTTGTCTCAAATTTAAGGAGGGTTGCCCAATCGATAATAAATAATGCAAAAATTTATGGCTTCAAAATAGAATATTTTTCGACATTATTTCTTACAAATTCAGGAATGATTGTTTTTTTACCAGAATCTAACAGTCTTGGATCTACATATTTGCATAAGGGTCCCAAGATTGATAGAGGGAATCTGGAAGATTTTGCAAATAAATGGATTAATAATTTAGATTATGGCCCACCATTAATCATTGGAGATACCATTTATGTAATTGCAAAAAGGAAATTCATCAATTTTAATGATTACTTGAAGAGAGAAATTGAGAAATTAAAATTAGCTGGGGACTTTGACAGAACTTCAATAAAAATAATCGGTCCAGAGGAAATTGAAAAATTGATAAAAAATGGTATAATAGATAGACCTTTAACCTTCTTGCTCTAGGTAACATTCAAAGCAATAATCCAGAAAGATAGATATGTAAACAATGAGAGTAGAAAAACTATTAAATAATCACTTGATTTTTTTGTATAATAATTAGCTCTTCTAATTAGTGAGATAGAAATGGCCAGTGTAAGGATCAAAAGAATTCCACCAAGCCATGTGTAATTCATTCCCAGAAGACCTGATAGAACACCAAAAATAAGTGATATTAAAAAAGACAATAACATGACCTTTCCTCTTATAATATCAGCTTTTGCATATTTTTCCCTTGAAAATTCTGAGTTTATACCTTCCATGCGAGCATCTCCCGAATGGCCATAATTGGATTCTTGGATAAAACTATTCCCGAAGCTACCAAAACCCCCTTAGCTCCTAGTTCTATGCTTCTCGTAACATCTTCCTTTGTCTTGATGCCTGCCCCCACAATGAAGATAGAATTCTCACCTACAACTTTAGCAGCCTCATATATAACTTCTGGTTTAGATTTTGAAACCGAAATGTTTCCTCCAATTAATTCAGGAGGTTCGTATGCTATAAAGTTAGGTTTTAATTCAAGAAATTTCCTTATTTCCTCCAATGTTTCCGCGCATACAATAGTTTCAATATTATTTTCTTTGCATAATTTGATTGTGTTTTTAAGATCTTCTTCTTTAATCCTCTTCTCTGAATGGTTTAGTAAAACTCCCCTGAAACCATAGGAAGGCAATAAATCAACTGGAATTTGACCTGTTCTCGCCCCAGATAAGACCGGATCAGCATGCTGAATGAACTTCTTCAATCTTGTATGAACCATGGCATCTAATGGATTCAAGATGGGTATTATATTGTCTTGATTAGGAAAATTTTCTTCAATTTCTTTTATTAACCTAATTGAATTCTCTGCGGTTGATTCTTTATAAGCTTTAAAATTGATAAATAAATAATGCATAATATTTTAATTCAATTTAGAGAGTTCTTCTTCTATTTCTTTGTAATTAGGCTCTACTCCTGGGTTTTCTGATACCCATTTATATGCAATGTTAAAATTCTTATCTATTATGAATACAGCCCTCTTGGCTACTTTTAATCCCTTTATATTTGCAAAATTGTCGTGAAGCCCGCCATATTTTGCACTTACCTCTTTATTAAAATCGCTAAGTAGTTCAAAATTTAAACCGTTTTGCGCTTTAAATGCTGCGAGACTGAAAGGATGATCAACACTTATCCCAAAGACCTTCGCGTTAAATTTATTGAATTTTGCCATACTGTCCCTAAATGTACATAGTTCCTTTGTGCATACACTTGTAAAGGCACCGGGGAAAAAAGCCAGTATAATAGGGGATCCCTTGTAGCTGGATATCCTCGTCATCTTCAATTCTGTATTCGGAAGTTCAAAATCTACTGCAGTTTCCATGATTAGTAAATATTACATCATATTTTATTGTTATGTCCCATTATTGGAATTTAATCTCTTTTTCCTGGCAAGATATCTCTGATAGCCTTCTTCAAATAATTTCTTGTCCTCTTCAGTTTCCAACTTTAACCTCGGAACATCTGTTGGTTTACCATTTTCGTCTATGGCAACAAGAGTTATTATGGCCCTCCCAGTAAAATGTATCTCATCCTTCAAAAGATCTTCAGCATAAACCTCAACACCCACTTCCATGGATGATCTTCCCACAAAGTTCAATCTTGCCTTTAATTTCACAAGGTTACCTATATGCACTGGGTACAGGAAATCCATATGTTCTATAGACGCAGTAACAACATTTTTTCTACAATGTCTGACTGCAACGATTCCACCTATTTCATCTATCATTTTCAATATGGTACCACCAAATACATTGCCCATAGGATTTGCATCGGGCGGCAACATTAATCTAGATATTTCTGAATAGCTTTCCGAAGGAGATTTTTCAATAATTTTGTCCATGAATACAAGATAGAAACATCTTATTTACATTGTATGTTCTAGAAATAATAACTTATTTTCCTTGAAAAATTAACCGTTGATCAAAAGGTTTAATTATTGATTAAAATTTTCCAATGTGGAACGAATTTGGCTGAAGAATTATGATCCAAATGTCCCATATGACATTGAATGCAATATTGAAAAACCATTTGATTTTTTGAATGAATCTAGTGAAAAATTCCCACGGAAGGATGCGATCATCTTCTTCAATTATGAATTAACATACGGTGAATTAAAGGAGAAAGTAGATAAATTTGCTTCCTTCCTTATAGATTTAGGAGTTAAAAGAGGGGACAGAGTTGCCTTAGATCTCCCTAATTCACCCCAATATATTATTGCCTATTATGCCATAAATAAAATAGGTGCAATTGAAGTTCAAATATCGCCTACATATTTCTCAACTGAATTGAATCACATTCTATCTGATTCTAAACCCGCAGTATTGATAACCTTTGATGACGTTGTACCCAGGCTGAAGGATGTTAATTACAAGGAAATGAAGATAGTTGTAACAAGGATACAAGATTATCTAAATTTTCCATTATCATCCTTATATAGCCTTAATCAAAAATTAAAGAAAAAATACATAAAACTGGATAATTCTTTCATTCCCTTCAATAAGTTTGAGGAATATAAGCCGCTCAAAGATAGAATAGGGGACAGGAATGATGTTGCTGTGCTCCAGTATACCGGAGGAACAACAGGTACACCGAAAGGCGCAATGTTGACTAATTACAATCTAGTGTGCAACACTCTGCAATCGCTATCGGTTATTCCAGATGTAGAGATGGGGAAAGAATATGTAATTTCTGCAATACCTTTCTTCCATGTTTTCGGAATGACTGTAGCACTCAACTTTCCTGTAAAAATTGGTGCCACTATGCTTTTGCAGCCTAAACCAGATATAGACGGAATTTTCAAACTAATTAAAAAGTATAAACCTATGTTTTTACCAGGTGTCCCAACGATTTATATTAACATGCTCAACAATGAAAAGATAAAGGAAATAGATATGACCCCATTGAAGTACTGCATTTCAGGTTCTGCCCCCCTGCCTGTCGATGTAATAAGAAGATGGGAAAAAGTAACTAACGGTGGCCATTTAGTTGAAGGATACGGACTGACTGAAGCCTCTCCTGTTACGCACCTTAATCCATTGAAAGGAAAGATCAAAGCAGGTTCGATAGGGGTTCCAGTTGCATCAACGTATGCCAAAATTGTTGATCTTGAAACAGGGGAAAAAGAACTTCCCATAGGGGAAGAGGGTGAATTAATTATAAAAGGGCCTCAAGTGATGAAAGGTTACTGGAATAATGAAGAAGAAACCAAAAATGTTCTAAAAAATGGCTGGTTATATACCGGTGATATTGCAAAGATGGATGAAGACGGACACTTCTATATAGTAGATAGGAAAAAAGATGTTATAATAGTGGGAGGATTCAATGTATATCCAAGGGAAGTAGAAGAAATATTATATCAGCATCCTAAAGTGAAGGAGGCCGCAGTTGTAGGGGTTAAGGAAGAAATACATGGAGAAGTAGTTAAAGCATTTATCGTCTTAAAAGATGGAGAAACCGCAACTGAAGAGGAAATTAAAAAGTTTTTTGATGGAAAAATTGCCAAGTTTAAAATACCCAGAGTAATAGAATTTAGAAAGGAATTACCGAAGACTATGGTAGGGAAAATTCTTAGAAGAGAATTAAGAAATGAAGGAAATAAAAATTAGATGTATCCTGCTTCAGTTTCATAAAGCTTTGAAGCAAGTTTCTTCTTTTCCTCCTCTTCGTTATACAATAGAACGGAAAGTGACATTATGTCCCTGTAAAACTTTTCAACACCATAATCCTCTATGTACCCATAGCCCCCATGTACTTGGATTGAATTCTTAGTAATCTCTTTGGCAAGCTCGATGGATTTCATTTTTAAAAACAGTATATCTGCCGTTTCTGATTCATTGGATAGAGCCAAGTAGAGGGAGTTTTTAAGCATGCTTAGCTCATTATATTGCATACTTATGGGGAAGGCAATTGGCTGAAAATCCTTCAAAAGATTCCCAAATGCAGATCTGACTTTGGAATATTCTATGGCTTTCATCAATGAACCTTCAGCTATACCTATGGCCAAAGCTGTTATAAAAGGGTGAGCCTCTTCATAGGCCTTCACTAGATCCTCCTTTGTACCTATTTTGACATAGTCTTTTGTATTAAACTCAACTTTACCAAATTTTAACCCCCTGAAGCCTAATTTTCTATGTGTTTCTATTTCTTTAAAGCCGCTTTTTATAATATACAAATTGCCGTCTGTAGCTGAAGCAATTATCAAATCGGCGTCAGAATTTAAAACATATTTCTTTGTTCCAATTAATTTTTCACTCTCCATATGAAGTTCATTCTCGTTGTCATAACCGCTCATAAGCTCAGCGAATGCAACAGTTCCTCTTTTTATACCTTGAGATACTTCATTGATGCTTTGCTCATCTGCAAGCTTGTGGAAAAGAACATTTGTTAAGAATACTTCCATAGCGACCGATGGACTGGATGTTGATAGAACCTCGATTATTATTGATAGAGCCTTTTTATCCATTACTTTATTCCCATCCAATAATTGAACCATACCAAGAAAACCTTGCTCTAGCATTGCCTTTCTTACTTGCTCGGGTATGCCTTCCTTTTCTATTTTAAGAACTATGTTATCCAGATATTTTGAATTGAAATCTTTTACAGAATTTTCCAATATCCTATACTCCTCTTCCATTTATTTCCCTCCTTTCAGCATCATTCTTGAGATTATAAGTTTTTCAATTTCGCTTGTACCTTCCCATATTTCCAATATTCTTGCATCCCTATAAAATCTCTCTAATTCGCTGTTTAATGCCTTTAATCCCATAATCTCCATAGCTACCTTTGAAGCTAAAATTGCAGTTTCACCGGAATAATATTTCGCCATGGAAGTTAAAACGGGGTTGGGGTTAAATTTGAAAAGATATGATGCGGCCTTGTAAGTCAATCCTCTTGATGCCTCGATCCTCGTGGCAATTTCCGCAAGCTTGAATTGAATATTTTCTATCGGTTCTCCCTGACTATTCACTGGACCATACTTCTTTATGTGTTCCATGAGCCTGTCTAGAATACCTTGAGCCACTCCTAATCCCTGGGCAGCAACATATATTCTAGATATATTGAAAAATGTCATGATGTAGTAGAAACCCTTTCCTTCCTCTCCTACCAAATTCTCCTTGGGTACTCTTACATTTTCAAACACCAACTCTGCGGTATTTGTAGCTCGTACTCCCATTTTGCCGTGAATTTTATTTGCTTTAAAACCTTCCCATTTAGATTCGACGATAAATACACTCATTCCTCTGTGCCTTTTATCTGGGGATGGAGGAGGCGATGTTCTGGCTAAAACAACAAAATAATCTGCTATTCCTCCATTGGTAATAAACATCTTTGCACCATTTAAAATGTAATAATCCCCTTCCAGTTTTGCCTCCGTTTTTGAAGAAGCTACGTCTGAGCCACCTCCTGGCTCAGTAACGGCAAGACCCATTATTTTTTGTCCTTTTAGAACTGGATCAAGATACTTTTCCTTTAACATATCAGATCCATATAGCATCAATACTTCAGAACCAAAAGCAGGGACAGTTGTAGATATTCCCAAACCAGGATCTTTCCTGCATAGCTCTTCAATGGTCACAAGAATCTTCCATGGATTGGAATAATCCATTAGACCTTCCCTGTTTGAATAATTTAAGAGTTCCATTGGGAATTGTTCTTCCCTATCCATCTTGTCTGCTAATTCCTCTGTGAAATACTTTTCTGCAAATTCTTTGGCTTTATTAATTGCGGAAATCATTTCTTCATCCATTTCAAAATCCATTTTCATCACCTCATACATTTTCCAAAACAACAGAATAACCCTGGCCTCCCCCCACACAAAGTGTGGCTACTCCTAATTTCTTATTTGATTGCTTTAACTGTCTAGCTAATGTTCCTACAAGTCTGGCACCTGATGCACCCAAAGGATGACCTAAAGCAATAGCACCGCCTTTCTGATTAACCTTTTCTCTTGGGATTCCCAATTCCTTCATGGCATTGAGTACAACTACTGCAAATGCCTCATTAATCTCCCATAGGTCAATATCATCAACGCTTAATCCTGCCTTAGCAAGAGCCTTTCTTGAGGCTGGGACGGGGCCCTCTCCCATTATTGAAGGATCCACAGCAGCCCATCCAAAAGACTTAATTTTTGCCAGTGGTTTTAATCCATATTCATCCATAGCTTTTTCTGACATAACCATTACCAATGAAGCACCTGCATTTAAAGGAGATGAATTTCCAGCAGTTATTACCCCATCCTGTTGGAACGCCGGTGGAAGTTTTTCTATTTGCTCGAGGGTCGTATCTGGTCTAACACTTTGATCTTTATCAACCTTAATCATTTCACCGTTGTATTCAACTTCAACCGGCAGGATTTCATCCTTGAAATAACCTTCATCGTATGCCTTTGCAGCTAGTTTATGGCTTTCAAAAGAAAATTTATCCATTTCTTTCTTCCCTATTCCCTTTACCTTGGCAAGTTTTTCAGCTGTTAAACCCATGGAAAATCCTGTTTTCATATCATATCTCATATATTCAGGTCTTAGTAGCAATTTCAGATTTGGTTCTACATGAGGATTGTTATTTAATGGGACATGAGTCATATGCTCCATTCCTCCGGCCATTATTATATCTGAATTGCCTGTCATTATCTCCATGGCTCCAATGGTAATCGCATTCATTGAGGATGAACATGCTCTGTCCAAGGCCATAGCAGGAACTTCTACAGGCAACTGTGCTAAGAGAACAGGCTGCCTGCCACCATACATCCACTGTTCCCCAACCTGAAATGCTGAACCTAGGATTACATCATTAATCTCTTTTGCTCTGATTCCTGTGGTTTTAACCGCATCTTTCATTAACATGGCTAGAACTTCGTCCATCCTTATATTATTAAAAACATCTTTTGAAGGATCAGTGGGTCTAGACCTAGAAAATGCACTTCTCTTGAAATAGACCAAATAAGCGTCTCGAAGGCTCATACTCAATCATGATAATCCCGTATTTAATTAAATCGCATTGTTTACCGAAGTAAAACTCCAATGAATGTCACAATAACTTGAAAAAGTAATAATATTTGGAAGGAATTTTAGTTTGGTGCTAATATGCCTTACAATATTATAGTTCTCATAAAACAGATACCGGATCTAGAATTAATAAAAATTAACAAAGATACGGGTGCTCCCATACTCGAAGGTGTCCCGTACAGATTTGAGAATTTAAGCAAAAATGCAGTAGAGGCAGCAGTTCGATTAAAAGAAAAATATGGTGGCAAGGTAACTGCCGTTATGTTTGGGAATGAGAAAGGAACACAGGTCATGAAAGAGGCGTATGCCATGGGCGTTGACGATGGCTACATTATAACTGGATATACTGAAAGCAATCCAAGATTTACCGCGAAAGTATTGGCAAACAAAATAAAACAAATCCCCCATGACATCATTATTCTGGGTAATCAGTCAGCAGATTCAATGTCTGGAATGCTTGCAAGTTTTCTCGCCACCCAGCTAAATTACCCTCTGTTATCCAACGCGCTGAAAATTGAAATTAACGATAAAACAGCAATCGCTTCCGAGGGAGCTGAAAAATTTGTAGCAGATGAAACTGCTCCTTTACCTTGTGTAATTTCAGTGACACAGGAAACCAATGAACCTCGTTTTCCACCGGTAATGATGATAATGAAGGCAGGACAGAAGAAGATAAATATTGAGCCATTGAATTTGCCTGTTGAATCCTATTCAAAGGTACTGAGCAAAATGGCTCCGAAGAGCGAGAGAAAGAGAATAATATTTGAAGATATGGATAAGGGATTGCCTGAGATCGTAAAAGTTATAAAAGAGGTGGTAAAATGAAGGCTCTTATATTTTCAGATAACTATGATATGGCAAAGCAAATCATGGGCAGGGCTATGCAGGATTCCCAATTCACACTTATGACTACAGAATCAAATGAAGATTTACTATATTTCGGAGCTGAAAAAGTAATATTCCTAAAGGGTCAGCCAGTATATAGTTGTATAGGAGAGACCTTGATATCCGAATTTAAAAAAGGGTATGACTTTATATTAATTAGTTCAACCACCATCGGCAGGGATGTGGCAGCATACGTATCCAGTAAACTAAATTTAGATTATATGCCTGAAGTTTTCAATTACAGATTCGATGGTAATAAACTGATTACAAAGAGATTTTCATTAGGAGGAAAGGTTGTGCTTGAGGAAGAGAGTGATGCTAAAATTCTAACAGTAACACCAGGAGTTGGAGAAGGGATAAAATCTGAAAGGAAAAGTTTATCAGAAGAACTAAAGATCCCTGATGGCCCAATAAAAGTTCTTGCGATTAACCCAAAGCAATCCCAGGGAGTGGATATAGAAAAGGCAGAAGTCATAGTTTCAGTGGGAAGGGGACTCGGCAAAAAGGAGGGTCTAGCATTAATTGAACAGCTGGCGAAAAAGGTCAAGGGAGAAATAGCTGGTTCAAGACCTGTCTGTTTGGATTACCACTGGCTGAGTGAAGAAAGGCAGGTTGGATACTCCGGTAAGAAGGTTAGACCTAAATTATACATAGCAATTGGAATATCTGGACAGATACAGCATATTGCAGGAATGAGAGATTCTAAGACTGTAATAGCTATTAACAAAGATAAAAATGCACCCATATTCCAAGAATGTGATTTAGGTTTGGTTGCTGACCTGTACAAAGCAGTTCCAAAATTGATTGAGATGTTATAAATAAAAAAATTAATTTTTAATTTTTTAAATTTTCCGCTACAAATTCTGCTATATCCTTTACTTTAATTTTATCTTCCCTATTTGTCACTTTTCTTGCATCATCCAGCATGGTCATACAGTAGGGACACGCAGTAATTACAGTACTAGCATTTATCTTATCTGCCTGTTCAATCCTTGCATGAGATATTTTAGTGCCTACGTTTTCTTCCATCCACATTCTTGCGCCACCAGCCCCGCAACATAGTGCCTTGGTCTTATTCATTTCCATTTCCTGGAAATTGTCCGTAAGGTTCAGAATAATCTCCCTGGGTGCATCAATAACTCTGTTGTACCTTGCCAAATAGCATGAATCGTGATATGTAAATTTTTCAGTATTTTTCTTCTCCTGTAACTTTATCTTTCCAGATTTGAGAAGTTCATCTATTAATTCAGTATGATGTATAACTTCCAGATCTATACCTTTGTAATCATTTTTGAAAGTGTTGAAGCAGTGGGGACATATGGTTATAATCTTTTTAACATTGTATTTTTTGAAAGTTTCGATGTTGTTGTTTGTTAACATTTGTGCCAAGTACTCATTTCCCGATCTCCTCGCAGGGTCTCCACTGCATGTTTCCTGAGAGCCTAATATAGCATATGAAACACCCGCTGAATTTAAAATCTCAACAAATGATCGCGCAATCTCTTGATTCCTAGGATCGTATGAAGCTGAACATCCTACCCAGAAAAGATATTCGAATTTTGTTTCTGGATCTTTTGAAAGATCTGGAACGTTTAAACCTTCTGCCCATGCCGCTCTGGTAGACGGGTCATTCGCCCACGGACTCCCATAAGATTCCATATTTCTATACATTTCTAGTACTTGCTTTGGTGCACTACCTTTATTAAGAACAAGAGACCTTCTCATTTCAATTATTTTGTCAACATGATTGATCATTACAGGACAAGCTTCAACACATGCACTGCATGTTGTGCAGGCCCACAGATCCTCTTCAGATATTACATTGCCAGGTATCTCCTTGAACGTAAAATCAGAAGGGGCCCCCCTCTTCCTGTATTCTTCTCCCTCCTGCATTAAGTCCATCCTGATATCCCATATTATGCTTCTTGGCGACAATGTTTTTCCAGTCAGGTTAGCTGGGCAATTAGCAGTACATCTTCCACATTCGGTACATGAATAAAAATCAAGATAGTCTTTCCAAGAAAAGTCCCTTAAGTCAGTGGCTCCAAATCTCGTTTGCTTTTCAAAATCAATTGGCTCTACCGCCCCCCTTGGCTTGTCATCTGCCAGAAGTACATTGAATGGGGCTGCAACTATATGGAGATGTTTAGAATTTGGAATATACGCTAGAAATATTAGAAATACCCCAATGTGTATCGAATAAATTATCCAATATAAAACCGAGGCCTCAGGACCATTCAAGTGTGGTATTAGTCTTGATACAAGATAGCTGAATGGTGTTACTGTTGGTGGTAAACCCTCCATTATACTCCCGGGAATTCCTTTAGTATAACCATCTATTCTTAATGCTGATAATAAAAGATATGTAATCATAAGTGTTTCTATTAAGGCTAGTATGAATGCAGCCTCAAACCCATTGAACCCCTGATATCTTTTGATCTTCTTTATCCATCTCCTGTAAACGGCATAGATTACGTCAAGTGCAACTATAACAGCAAATAAATCAACCGTGAAGAAAATAGCATATTCTGCAACCCCGTGTATAGGAAATACAAAAGACGGGTTCAATGAGGTTATTAAAAGATCAGAAGAGTAAAATGCAAAGGCCAGGAATCCCCAAAACATTAAAGCATGCAATATACCTCCGCTGGTTTCCTTGAAAAGTTTTCCTTGGAATATGACATTTCTGAAACCCAGATAAATTCGCCAGCCGATATTTGGTTTAATCTCTTTTTTCTTTTGTGGGATCTTTATCATGTACCATAGTAATTTATAAATTGCAAAGAGGAACAAACCTAATGAAATCAATAAGAAAATTAAAACTATAATTGAAAAAAGATACATCTTATTTACTCACCTTTATTTTCCCTGGAATTCTGGTTTTCTTTTTTGTAACATGGCAGATATTCCTTCCTTCAAATCATCTGTGCCGTAAAGTATTCCAGCAGCGAGGGATTCCATTTCAAGACCGTTATCATAAGATATTTCGGATCCTCTGTTTATCAGCCGCTTTGCCAAAGCCACAGCTATTGGCGAGGTGCCAAGAGAAATTGATTCTGCAAGCTTAATAGTCTCAGAATCAACTTTATCGTTGTCATACACATGTGTAACTATACCCATCTCATATGCTTCCTTTCCCGTGAATTTTCTACCAGTTAATATAAGGTCTGCAGCTCTTGACATACCTATCAATTTAGCCAGTCTTTGAGAACCTGACCAAGCAGGTATTAACCCGAGAGTAACCTCTGGGAATCCGATTTGAGCATCTGGAGTGGAAACCCGGATGTCACAAGAAAGTGCCATTTCAAACCCGCCCCCTAATGCGTACTTTTTGATTTCTGCTATGACTACTTTGGGAATTTCCTGAAGTAGTTTGAACACCCTCTCCCCTTTCCTTGAATATTCGACAAAATCAAACATACCGGGTATGAATTGGGAAAGCTCCGCGCCTGCTGAGAAATTTTCGTTTGAACCTGTTATTATTACAACTCTAATCTCCTTATCCTCCCATAATTCCTTAATAGCCGCTTCTAAATCATTCAATAAATCAGTATTTATAAGGTTATGCTTAGGGCGATTTAAAACGAGTTTAGCCACGTAATTTTCCATCTTTTCTATGTAAAGTGTTTCATATCTTCTAACAGCTTTGGCCTCACTCACTGTTCCTATAGACTTTTGTGCTTCCTTTGGTTTTTCTTTAGATTCTTCCTGGAACGATTTGATATTCAAAAGTTCTTTCATTTTGCCATTTTTTATGGATTCTGTTGGTTCAAAGACCTTAACCTTGAATCTGGAGGCCAGATCTTCAAGATTTTTCTTTATTTCAGCAGTTGTGGAAGATTTGGCCACAGAAATCGGACCGAATGGCCTATTTAGGCCCAATTTTACTGCTGTTTCAATATCATCTGGAACTGCTACTTTCTCCTCTATTAATTTTATAGCCTCATTGATTTCTATGGAAAATAGATCCATGAGAGAAACTTTATCCGTAGGTTCTGCCTTTGGTATATTTGCCCTTCCGCTTGACCAATCATAAATCCCTTTTCCAGTTTTTTTACCGAGGAAACCTTTATTAACTAATTCCCTTACAAAGTTACATTCCCTATACTCTGGAGATATAGTTTCCGCATAATAGTCCATTGAATGAATTACAACATCTAAACCTACGAAATCCATTAATTCGTAAGGGCCCATAGGAAGACCCTGCTCCTTTGCAAATGCATCCACTTCTTCCGGCTTTGCTATTCCCATATCTATAATTTTGCAAAAGAATAGCATGTCTGGTGCATTTATTCTATTAACTATGAAACCTGGTGAATCTTTTAGTACCTTTACTGGTACCTTACCTATTTGCATCGATATTTCGAATGTTTTGTTAAATATTTCATCTGAAGTGTACTCTGATTTGATAACTTCCACAAGCTTCATTCTGTTTGCAGGGTTGAAGAAGTGCATTCCTATTACTCTTTCCTTATGATTCACGTTCTTTGATATCTCAGAAATTTTAATGTTGGAGGTGTTTGTCGCTAATATAACGTTTTCAGGAGTCAATTTATCGAGTTTTTCAAATATCTCTTGCTTCAGGTTTACTATTTCAGGCACTGCCTCAACAACTATATCGACACCCTTAACTGCCTCTTCTAAACTAGATGTAAATTTGATTCTTCCTAAAATTTCCTGATCTTCCCCTTTCTTAATGTTACCTTTTTCTACTGATCTTTTCAAATTTTCTTCTATATATGCTTTTGCCTTTTCAAGAGCCTGAGGAAAAGCATCCTCAAGTGCTACTTCAAATTTTGATGATGCAAAAACCAGAGCAATTCCTCTACCCATTTCACCGGCGCCGATAACAGCTACCTTCATAAAATCACTTCCTTGCCTTATTTATGGTACTGGATAGTTTCTGGACTGAAAATGCATCACCCTTAATCTTTAATTTGCCTGTCATGAAAGCTTTCACACCATCTAGTTTCCCGGAGAAAACATCTTCAAGAACCTGGTCCTGGGCAATTATGGTGGCATTAGGAGAAGGGTGTTTTCCTTCTATTATCTTTACACTATCAGATGTTAAATCCACATAATATGGATTTCCGTCACTTATCTCAATTTGGAAAACTTTCTTAAATGATAGAATTTCTTTTTTAATTTCCGGTTTTTGATCTAGCATCTCAACTGTTTTTTTAAGAAACTCTATGGAACTCATGGTCATCTATTCAAAATTACTTAAAAATCTTTTTCTAGTTTTTATCCCCCCTAATTTTGGAAGGCCACCAGTTGTATTTTTTCATTATTAGCATTAATGAAGGTATAAGGAACATCCAAGAGATAAGTGTTTCAAACAAGACTCCTATGGTTATAGAAACACCGATTTCACTTATTATCCTTATTGGACTAAATATCAGCGCACCGAAAACTGCTGAGATGATGAGTCCGAGAGCTATTATCACTCCAGCGTTCTCTTTCAATGCCTCTTCAATTGCATCTTCATCACTCTTTCCCTTAAAGACCTCTTCTCTGGTTCTTGTGATTAGGAAAATGTCATAGTCAAGGCCAACTCCGAACAGTGTAACTATAACGAAAAGCGGCCCGAATACTATAATGGGGTAATGCAAAGTGTAATTGTATATAATATAGAATGCTGCAACGGATGTTAATGTTGATACTCCTACATTTAGCAGTAATCTTAATGGAGTAAGCAATGCTGATAGTTGATAACTTAACACAACGAATATTATTATGGAAAGGACTTCTACTATGGTATAGGTAGAAGCCTTTATGAAATTGGAGCTATCTAAAAGGCTTTGTGATGGACCACCGATCCAATAATTAATGCCATAATTTTTAGATAACTCTGATACTAACTTATCTAGTTTTGACATACTATTTACTGCATTCTGAGAAAAGCTTACACTTACTGGGTAAATATTTATTAAAACATAATAAGCAGATTTACCAATGAAACTATACGACTGGTTTACAATGATATGATAAGACGGATATGAACTGTTGAGTGATAATAAATCAACATAGCTACCAAACGGATAATCAACCGTTTCTATTTTATTTATATAACCGCTTTGGAGAATTTGCCAATCAAAACTCTGTACAATTTTCAAATCGGTTGAATTGAAAGTTCCGTTATTCAGAATTTTATAAGGCAATTTCAGTATTATATAATTATTGTCAAACGGATCAAAACCATAGGATTTAACAATTTGATAATAACCAATTTTTCCGGGATTGTTTGGTATCAGAGAAAGTAGATCGAAACTCGTAGGGGTAATTTCATAGATTATTAATGATGCTACCAGTAATATTACCAGGAATGCTGTGAACATATACTTGTGATTTCTGGATATAGATGCGACTTTGCTGAAATTAAATTTGTGTTTTAAGACAGATTTACCGTGTGAATAATGGAGGAAAGATGGAAGCAGAGTTAAAGCTACCAGTAATGTGATTAAGATTCCCAGGGCATTCAAATAACCTCCATCGCCTATTAGTGGAATGTTAAATAAAGCCATGACTAAATAGGAAATGATTACTATGACGCTTGAGGTAAATACTGCATGGCCTGCCCATTGCACGGTTGTCTTAACCCTTTCATCTTGAGATGTCCTTAGGTATCTATTTATAATATATACGCTATAATCTGTACTCAAACCCATGATTAATATTGCACTTAATGTAGTTACTATAAACGAAAGAGAGGAATGTTGTAACAACCCGAACATTATGTAAGATAATGCAAGGGTGATTGTCATAGAAAATATAAAGAAACCCATGGGAATGAATGCGAGCTTTATTGACCTAAAATATAAACCCACTATTATTATGGATATAATTACTCCAATGATTATGGATTGTATTAAGCTCTGATTAGCTATTTTTTCGAGACCATGAGCTATTTCATCAGAACCGGTATAATAAATTGTCAATTCAGGAAAATTTGATTGCAGATCGCTCAAATATTGGTTAACTATGGTTAACTGTGTGGAGTTTAGAGATGATTGATTGAAGGTTATTATAAATGTAAAACCACCAAAATTTGGTGGTATAAGTAGTCCATAAAGGCTATAATTAATAGATATCCCCACACTCTGTGGTCCATAAGGAGCTAATTCAGTGAGATATCCCTTTGTAATTATAGAGTCTGTTAGTAGTGCTGAAAAATTTCCTAATTGGGCAAAGGGTGAATATTTTAGAAGTGAAACAACGAAATTCTTTGTGATGTAAGAATAGTTTTGTGTTGTGTTGTTTAACATTTCCCATGCGATTAACCTAGGATCCATGTGGGTAAGATTAGAAAATTTATTTAATTCCGGGTAAACCTTTGTTACGTAATACATTTTCAATATATTGAACGAACTGCTTGTTGAGATGTTTATAAAATAATTGGCGCTTAAATTTAGTGATGCAGAGATATTCTTTAAATAATTCCCTATAGAACTTGATAAAATCTGCATAGATACTGTTGAGTTATTTATGGGAACTGAAATTATGTAGTTTAAGAAATTAAGGGGGCTCTCATTAAATAATTCCTCAATTGCATTTGAAGTTCCATTAAGAAAGTTCAGGGTTAAGTTATATGTTAGTGTTGTTAAATTTCCCTTGTTTACGAAAGTTTGGAAAGTGGCATTATACACAATAGGATTCTGCTTTCCATAATTGTATCCAAGGGAATATGTGATGTTCAGGATTACAGAATTTCTTGTAATATTGCTCATGTAACTTTGCAGATTTAAGTTTTCAAATACGCTTTGAAATATTTCATATTCTGTAGTATTTAGTAAGACAGAGGTTGAATAATATGCATTGGTTATTGAATTGTTTAATCTTAAACTAATCTCACCGCTGCTATTATTCCAATAATTATAAAAATAATTAAAATAAATCAATCCCAGAGAATTATTATACAAATTATGGGTATCGTTGAGAAATATGTTCCGCGCCATTGAATCTTTGGTTGAGTTACTTAAATTTGGTTCCATTTGGCTTATTTTTATATATATGTTCTCATACGCTAGCGGTATTCCATAAATTACAAATGCTGAAAAGTTAGTTGCTTCATAATATTTTGAAATCAATAGATAGAGAGAATTTGTGGCATTTTTTAATTTGAAGTAAGTTCCCTTATAGAGATTATCGAGCAAATTAATATTTTCAAATGTTTTATTTACGAGCTTACTGAAGTTTTGTATTTTCAAAAAGGATGAATTTAACTTAAACGAAATGTTTTCAACGTTTTTATAGAAAACGTATGTACTATTACCAATAGAGTTGAGAAATCTCGAATATATTTCATAGGGGGATACAATGCTTGAATATGATGATCCCTTTAATCCATTTTTATATGTTGAATTAAAATAAACCCATAGTTCATAAGAGATGGTTGAATTGAATGATTTATTTACGAAGACAACAACCGCTGTTCCATTTGGATCTGAATTATTTTTGAATTCTGTATTCAATATTGCCTGTGCCTTTTGTGAAAGTGAATTCTGATTTGATCCTGTAAATTCCACATTGTAATTTACAATGCTTGTAGCCTTTATTGCAAATGGGGTTGAGATTATGAAAATAACTATCCAAATTGCTATAATGATCTTGTAATTCCTTTCTATAAAATATCCGAATTTTTCAAATTGTGATTCAAGCATCTCTCGCCTTATTAATAAAAGTTATTTAGCAATTTTCTATGTAATTAAGTGAAATTATGAATTTAACCATATTTGACAATCACGTCCATATCAAGAATGAATCTATTGATTTCTATGTTCAAGGATATAAAAAAAGCGGTGGTACTGCATTGAACTTAATAAATTTAACAGAAAATTGTGTTAATTTAGAATGTTTCATTGCCGAATATGAACGGAATATTAAAGTTTCAAGGATTTTACGTGAAAGCGGATTGGATGTGATTGTAACAATCGGTCCTTATCCCATTAATATACTGGCTATGCATAAAATCTTTAATTCCACAGAAATCTTTGAAATATATAGAATGGCTACAAAACACGCAATAAAATTAATTTCCGAGGGCAAGGCTAATGCAATCGGGGAAGTGGGGAGATTTCATTTTGAAGTTGAAAGAACATACCAAGAAGAAGCCAACGAAATTTTAAAAATGATAGCCTGTGAAGCTCATGACCAGAATATCCCTTTGATAATACATAGTGAATCACTTGATGATAGAGGGATGTGCCAGCTTTCTAATGAACTGACTAAAAGTTGTGGCAGTTTAAAAATAGTAAAACATTTTTCAAAACCTATTTATAATTTAAATTGTGGGATAATTCCCTCTGTTCCTGCATCACGTGATAATGCAAGAAAAGCTCCTTGGGGCAAAAAAGGATTTTTTCTTGAAACTGATTTCGCGGGAGACGAAAATAATCCCAATTTCGTTTTACCTCTTGATTCAGTACCCAGGAGGGTTAAAATGCTTATGCAGGAGGGGGTAGATATTGATAACATTAACAGTTCTATGAATTATTATAAAGACTTTTATATTTAAGAAATATCCATACCTAAATAGTCTATTTTATCCCAAAGTTTTCGAAGTCTTACAACATGCTTCTCATGTGAGATTACTATACTCTGTAAGTCTTTAACAATTTCCCCATTGTTAACTTGCCTCGTGATTTTTCTAAGATACTCATTCGTACATATTTCGGCTCTTGATAGATTACTAATCAATTCTCCCATACCACCTTTAGATATATCTTTAGGGGAAACTATTCTGCAATTTGGAACTAAATTTTCCATTTCATAAAGATGACCTGCATTCATATAGCCATATTTTTCAATTAGCTTGTGGATTATTTTAATATTTTCTATCTCTGAAGGCAGAATATTCCTGAGCTCATTGACTACTTCGATCACTAGATTTGTATTGGATTGTCCGGGTCTGGAGCTCTCAAGTATTGCAAACATTGTTTCGTGATATAACTGTATCAATTGTTTCTGATCTGCATACTCCTTTAAGAGCTCCTTTACGAATAAATCCACATCCATAATTTAATATATTTTGCTCGTTTAATATATTTTCCTTTACTAGCCTATTCTCTTTAATAGTAATAGAAACTATTTGTATGAGATAAATATGTCGAAATCGACATATGAATCTAACATATTCCATAAGGATATTAGGGGTCCTCAACAACGGTGATGAAACTCTCTATAGTATGAGTAAAATATTTGGAAATTCCAAAAAGAGAGCTTCAAATGGAACCATATTACCCGCTTTAAGGAGGCTCGAACAATTAGGATATATTGAAAACTATAAAGAGGGAAGATATAAAAAATACAGGATAACAGAGAAAGGAAGAGTTTATCTTGAATCGATTAGAACAATCAGAGAAAAGTTGAGGAATGATCTGTTAGAAAATTTAACTAAAGAGGATTTACTTGGTTCTGAAGCAATAAATAATGAGGATTTACTGAGTGAAAACTTCGTGAAAGATGTTATAGAATTTGTTGAAGAATACGGCAATGACTTGAATTATATAATAGTTAGATTATTCATTTTATTTGAAAGAAAAGGGGATGATAAACTTAAAAGATTCTTTGAGATTTCTAAGGAGGTACTCGCCTAATGGCTTTCACCACTAGGACAAAGACCACAATTGCTATTATGGCCATGGCCGGGACTTTAATAATGTATGTGGAAACCATGGTTACCCCGGCTTTACCTGTTCTATCCAAATTCTTTAATGCTGATTATGATAGTTTATCATGGATCATAACCTCATATCTAATAAGCGGAACTATTTCAGCGGCTATATTCGGTAAGCTTGCTGATATTTATGGAAAGAAAAGAATCTTTGTAATACTATCACTAATTTATGCAATTGCCGTTTCTTTCGGTGGCTTTGCTCAGAATTTAACTCAGTTTATTGCTATTAGAACAATACAGGGATTAGGGATGGGTATGTTACCTGTGGCATTTTCCCTACTAAATGATGAATTGCCTAAAGAGGAACTTCCCCTGGCCCAAGGGATAATATCCGCAACCTTTACCATTGGTGCTTCTATTGGGCTAGTGGTAGGTGCTTGGATTACTCAGAATTTTGACTGGCAGTGGTCATACCATTCAGCAGTACCTGTTGCCATTGGACTTTTTATAGCGGCCTTAATTCTTCTTGAAGAGTCGCCATATAGAAAAAAGGAAAAGATTGATTTTGGAGGTATTTCACTTATTTCAATTTTCATCGTGTCTATCATTTTAGTACTTTCCGAAGGGGTTTATTGGGGTTGGACCTCCCCTTTAATATTATCTTTAGTTTTCCTGGGTGCAACCGCATTATTTTTATTCATATTTTATGAGAGAACAGTGGACGAACCATTTATAAATATCAACCTCTTGAAACAAAAAAACATAATGCTCCCAAACTTAGCAGGCCTTTTTGCATCTGGTGGAATGTTCTATCTGTTTTATTCAATTCCGCCCATACTTCAGGACCCTCCACCTGCCGGATTTGGAAAGGATATTTTCACTTCAGGCTTAGTTATGGTTCCTGCATCCTTATTAGGTATAGTTGTTGCACCAATAGCAGCATTAGTAGTAAGGAAATATGGACCTAAGGTTTCAGTTATTATAGGAACAGTCATAATGCTATTTGCATTCTTGTTACTTTATTTCAATCGTGGTTCTGTTACAGCGATCACAGAAGATGCAGCATTTATAGGATCTGGAACTTCCTTTGTTTTTGTCGGAATAATCAATACCATAATAGTTTCTGCCCCAAGAGGAGATACAGGACAGGTAACTGGAATGAATACTGTTTTTAGAAATATAGGAAGCAGTCTATCCCCTGCAATTGCTGGGGCAATTGAAACAAATTTTGTCCAACCGGCAATGGTTGGATTTCTTCCGTCCAATTTCTTAGGTTTACCATTTATTCCCATTTTCGCAGATTTCCCATCTTCTCTGGCCTTTGGTTATATTTATACTATTGGTTTTATGACCATGTTGATTTCCTTAATATTTACGCTCCTCATGGATAATGTGAGGATATCTGAGAAAAAAGAGGTGAAATTTAATGAATGAGAAAATAGCTGGATTTGTTTTAATGGGATTAATTATAATTAGTAGCCTAGGTTTTGTTTATAGCCAGTCCCCTGCCAGCATTGTGGTAGATAGGTCTGGTTGGTTTAGCCTTGAGAATCCGCAGCTTGTGGAACCTGGTATGAACAATGTCCCACTTGTTGTTAATTTCGTGGTAGAAACACCTTCAACAATTTATAATCTTAATGTGTCCGTAAACGCTACCTACAACCAATATTTTAATTACAGTTACATCCATGGCCCGAACAGGGATGTAAGAGATTATTACAATATTCCAGAGGCAAATCCTGGAGAAAATTTCAGTATTATCCAACTATTAAATATAAGCCCTCAAACACCCACTGGATATTACCAAATGTATTTAGACTATTCTTATGAAACGTCTACATCTTCATATAACGGTACAGTACCCTTCATAGTACCCGTACTCGGTTATGCCGAACCCGTTATTGCCAATGCATTCTTTGGCACTAAAAATAACTCAATCTATGCCACTTCCTTCATGAACAATGTTCCTATCACCGTTATAATTGAAAACATGGGAAACTCACCTGCATTTAACTTAAGTGTGAACTTTACTCCATCATACCCCCTGAGTGGTTTCAATCAATTGGTGCCTATTTCCGGGATTCCACAATATAGTGCTATTCCGGTCACTTTTCTTGTAAACATTGGTAATGCAACAGAGAAGATAAAACAGAATTTATCCATAACCTATAACAATGGTATCAAGAGAAACTTAACCTTTTCATTATTCCTAGCAGGTTATCCATCTATAAAAATATCTCAATCTTACATAAATCTTGGCAATGTAGCACCATCCAAGGGATTAAATGGTGTACCATTAACTTTGTATATTGAAGATGCTTCCGTTGTTCCTGCTACAAATGTAACCGTTGTTTTTCATCCCAAATATCCATTAACAGGAGCAGTACAGCATATAAACATTAGCGCAATACCATCTTACGGTATTTTGCCATTAAATTTTATAGTAAACATAACTGGATCAGCTTATGTTGCCAACGAATCAATTAATATTTACTATAATGGCAGTTGGAAAACCTTATCCTTCCAAGTGGTAATCTCTGGAGCCCCAAAGATTAATCTTGTTACATATTACACTGAACCGATGTGGGTATATGAAAATGAACAATATGTAATTTTAAAAGCGATATTTGTAAATTCAGGCAATGCTTTTGCAAGGAATTTCAATGTAACAGCAAGCTCAGATATGTTCAATATATCTCAAATACAATACCATTTCCCCTTGGTTGCTCCTGGTCAAATATTAAACCTCACATATGTTATATCGACTAAAAATATGAGCGGAAATTATTCAATTGTTCTTTCCACAACATTTGGAAATTTTTCCCTATATGTAAATGTCCTGCCTGCACCAGTGCTAAACATGACATACAGTATCCCAACAGTTTATCCTGGTTCTAACAAAAACCTCTTTGTTTTTAAATTGACGAATTACGGGCCCGAAACCATATACGGTATTAACATACATCTCTTAACCCCAGATGTATTCTATATTGATGTACCATCTTCCAATGCCCTCGGTTATCTGACAGCGGATAATATCACCTTTGGAAGCCTACAGCCTGGACATTCCCTTATAATAACTTTTATAATTGACGTTAGATCCTCCACTTCTATAGGCCAATATCCATCACAGCTCTTCATATCATACAGACTCAATAATTCACCTTATGCTTTCTTTGAAGTATACAATTTTAACGTTAACGTTAATTATACAGGGCTCCAAAAAGTAACTTCAGGTTATTACCTCCCTGAATTTATAATTGCATTCGCTTTGATACTCATTATTGCTGTATCTCTGGTAATAATTAGAAAAAGGAAGAAATAATTTTATTTGAATTATTTTATTTATTTTAATAATTTCCCTAATGTATAATTTAATATGTTTCCATTTTCTCCATATTGAATCTCGGCCTCAGTATCAAGCCTAAGCTTGCCTTCCAAAACCGTATCATTCTCACCTTTGAACTTTATTGTGACCTTGGCACCAGGAACCAATTTCTCTATTTCGATGGAAACAATCTCGTTTCCTTTCAGCTTAATATCTGATGTTTTGGCTTCTATAGGTAAGATCCCCATAGCAGCAAGATTACTCCTGTGGATTCTCTCAAAGCTTTCAGCTATGATGGCCCTGACCCCAAGTAGATAAGGAGCCTTGGCAGCCCAATCCCTGCTACTACCAGCACCATACATTTTTCCCGCAACTACGACTAACTCCCTACCTTCTTTTTGATATTCCATCGAAGCATCAAATATGGTCATAAGCTTTCCATCCGGGTAATGTATAGTATATCCTCCCTGCTTATCCACAATCAAATTTCTAATTTTTACATTAGCAAAGCCACCTCTAACCATTACCTCGTGATTTCCCCTCCTGGCACCATATGTATTGAATTCATCGGGAGGGACTCCTCTTTCCATTAGATATTTTGCTGCAGGTATTTCTACGGTTTCCAAGGCTTTTGGTCCGATCTTCTTAAATTCATCCCATATTTTTCTATATTTCTCAAGATCTGTTACAATGTTCCCGGCTGGAGATATATGATCAGTGGTTATTCTGTCTCCGAAAATTGCCAAAATTCTTGCATCCTTGACATTTCCTATCTTTTTGATGTTCTCAAACCAGGGTGGCTCCAAGATATACGTGGATCTCTCATCAAATTCATACACATTCCCCTTTGGAATTTCTAGATCTTTCCATTCCTTTACTCCCTCGAATATCCTCTTTTTTCTTTCAATATATAGGTCTCTACTTATAAACATGTCCTCGTATTTCCTTATTTCCTTTTTCTCAGGCCAAATGTCTCTCAGATAAACTGGATTTCCATTAGGGTCATATCCTAAAGGCTCATTATAGAAATCTATATCTATCCTTCCTGATATGGCATAAGCCACCACAAGCAATGGAGAAGCCAAAAATGCTCCCTTAACGTATGGGTTTATTCTGCCTTCAAAATTTCTATTTCCGCTTAGGACTGCAGCTGTATAAATTTTCTCACTCTTGATAGCTTGCTCCACCTCTGGTATTAATGGACCTGCATTACCTATACATGTCGTGCATCCAAAACCAACTATATGGAACCCTAAAGCCTCCAAATACGGCATTAATCCAGATCTTCTCAAATACTCCGATACTACTGGGCTCCCTGGAGCAAAACTGGTTTTCACGTAATATTTTGTCCTTAGCCCTCTTTCCACTGCATTTTTAGCCAGTAGAGCAGCTCCTACCAATACATCTGGATTAGATGTGTTTGTACACGAAGTTATGGCAGCAATAACCACAGAACCATCCTTAAGTTCATCTAAGTTGCCATTTATTCTCAATATTTTGGATTTCCTTTCATTGCTTCCTCTTTCTTTTATTATGGTTTCATTAATTAGATTGTTTAAAATTTTGTTTTCATTTAGAGGTATTCTATCTTCTGGATTTGCAGGACCTGCTATACTTGGTTCTACTGATGAAAGATCAAATTCGAGGTACCTATCGTATTCCTTATCACTTCCATCATAGAACAAGCCAATTTTTTTACCATATTCCCTGATTAATTCAATGTGCTCTTCGTCTCTGCCAGTTTTATATAAATAGTCTAATGTATCTTCAGTCAAAGGGAAGAATCCAACAGTAGCACCATATTCTGGAGCCATATTTGCAATGGTAGATTTGTCTTGCGTGGTTAAATAAGATAGTCCAGGCCCGTAAAATTCTACAAATTTCCCTACTACATTATTTTTCCTTAAAAATTCAGTAATGGATAGTACTATATCAGTAGCTGTAACCCCCTCTCTTGGTGCATTTAATAATTTAACACCAACAACTTCTGGAACAAGTATATAGGAAGGTTCGCCCACTATGACTGCCTCTGCCTCTAAACCTCCCACTCCCCATCCGAGGACCGAAATTCCATTCACCATGGTTGTATGGGAATCTGTACCAATTACGGTATCTGGGAATACTACTCCATCCCTATTTGAAACTACGTCTGCTAAAAATTCGATATTTACTTGGTGGACAATTCCATTTCCAGGTGGGACAACTCTCATATTCCTGAAGTTTTCCTGGGCCCATTTTAGCAGCGCGTACCTTTCTTTATTTCTTTCATATTCCAATTTTCTATTTTCTAGTATGGCCAATGATGTTCCAAATTTATCGACCTGAAGCGAGTGATCTGCCACCAAATCTACCGGAATTACCGGGTTTATGTCTTCAGGGTTTTTGCCTCTCCTCGAATAGGCATTTCTCATGGCTACTATATCAAGAATTACAGGCACACCGGTATAATCTTGCAAAATTACTCTTGAAGGATAATAGGGAATTTCCACTTTTTTACCGGAGAGGAAGTTATCTATGTCATCCTGTGTAACAATCCCATTACCCAAATGCCTTAATAGATTCTCCAATACTATTTTCTTTGTATATGGAAGCTTACTAACTTTCTCCTTATCAAGAGATTCAAATGAAAAAAATTTAAATTTCTTACCATTAATTTCTAGTTCCGAAGACATGCATCTATATTATTATTGATTAATTATTCTTTATGATATTCAATGATGGTGTTGTTTATTCCTGTGCATCCCGTGGAATTTTAATGCATCATCCTCTGTAGCTGGTTTCAGCTCACCTTCTAGCAATTTCATAAAGACATCCTGGATATCTCCTGAATAAAAGTATATTTTCTTGCCCCTGCTGGAAGCTAATCTTATGCATGGAGGCCCACATCTTTCAGTTATAATGGCATCAATAGAGGAATCTTTTTTTAAGAGGTCCATGATTTTTTGTAGCCCGGGGTGGTCCTCAAATCGATCCAATTCTATAATTTTAGATTCCAGACCATCTTCGAATATTTTAGCATTTTCACCCTCATCCATGGGGGCAATTTTTCCATTTTTGGAAACTATGGCTATTCGCATATACCTATATGATTTACCCATTATTAAACCTTAATCAAGGAAAAAATTATACTATAAACTTAAATATACTTTTAATGCCTGATGAAAAAAGGTGGATTGATGAAACTCTAACCCCCTGGAATAAAGGTAAAATTGAAAAGAGGGTGAACAGTTCTAATATAGAGCTAAAGCTCATCTATGGTCCATGGGATGTTAATATTGATTATGACAAAGATCTCGGTTTTCCGGGTGAGTATCCATTTACAAGGGGAGTATATCCGGACATGTATAGGGGAAAACTCTGGACCATGAGGATGTTTTCAGGTTTTGGTACCCCAGAAGATACAAACAAGAGATTAAAGTATCTTTTATCCCATGGAGAAACTGGTCTAAGTATTGCATTTGATATGCCCACTTTATACGGGTATGATGCTGATTCAGAAAGAGCACACGGTGAAGTTGGAAAATGTGGTGTAAATGTATCCAGCCTTCAAGACATGGAAACAATATTTAAAGATATACCTCTCGATAAAGTTTCAACTTCAATGACCATTAATGCCCCTGCAAATATTCTCATGGCAATGTACATAGTAGTAGGGGAAAAGCAGGGTGTCCCTAAGGAAAGGCTTTCAGGAACTGTTCAAGCTGATATTTTGAAAGAATATATTGCACAGAAAGAGTGGCTATATCCCCCAGAAGCTCACATGAGGATTATTAGAGACATGATGGTATATTCAACGAAATACATGCCTAAATGGAATTACATATCAATCTCTGGTTACCATATTAGGGAAGCTGGAGCCAGCGCTGTTCAAGAACTTGCTTTCACTCTTGCTGATGGATTTGAATATGTTAAAATGGGCATTGAAAATGGGTTGGATGTTGATAGCTTTGCTCCAAGGCTCAGTTTCTTCTTTAATAGTTCAATAAATTTCTTCGAAGAAATTGCTAAATTCAGGGCGGCAAGAAGAATATGGGCTAGAGAAATGAAAGAAACCTACGGTGCAAAAAACCCAAGAAGCATGATTCTCCGTTTTCATACTCAAACATCAGGGTATACTCTTACATGGCAACAACCTTATAACAATATAGTTAGAACTGCGATTGAAGCCTTAGCGGCAGTGTTGGGTGGAACCCAGAGCTTACATACAAATTCATTTGATGAAGCTTGGGCTCTCCCCTCTGAGCAGGCGGTTGAGATAGCATTGAGGACCCAGCAGATACTAGCATATGAAACAGGAGTCGCAGATGTGATTGACCCCCTGGGAGGCTCATACTATGTGGAATATCTTACAGACAAGATGGAAGAAGAAGCTTACAAGTATTTTAGAATAATTGAAAGCATGGGAGGAGTAGTTAACGCCATAAAAAATGGTTATTTGCAAAGGGAAATAGCTGCAACTTCATATGAGCATCAAAAGAAAATTGAAACTGGAGAGGAAAAGGTTGTAGGAGTTAATATATTCCAAAAGGAAAATGAGCAACCAATAAATATTTTGAAAATTGACTATACAGCTGAAAATCTACAGATTGAAAGATTGAGAAAGTTAAAAATGAAGAGGGATGAAAGGAAGGTTAAGGAAAGTCTAGAAAAACTTAGGGAAGTATACTTAAGTGACGAAAATTCTATGGAGGCCGTTATAGAGGCAGTAAGAAATTATGCCACACTTGAAGAAATCGCCAATGTGGGAAGGGAGGTGTTCGGGGGATGGAAGGAGCCTATGATAATATAGAATCCAAATTCCCTGGACGAAAAATCAGGGTTCTTGTAGCTAAGCCTGCATTAGATGGGCATGATAGAGGGGTTTTAATGCTAGCTAAAGCTCTAAGAGATGCTGGAATGGAAGTTTTATATGCCGGTCTTCTTCCAACACCTGAAAAAGTGGCCAGAATTGCCGTGGATGAGGATGTTGATGTTGTAGCCCTGAGTCTCCATAATGGTGCCCATCTCACGGCATTTCCAGAAGTTAAAAAATGGTTAGATAAGCTTGGTGCGAGTGATATACAATGTGTTGGAGGAGGTATAATTCCGCCAGAAGATAGAGAGAAACTTGAAATGATGGGAATCACTGGGAATTACGGTCCGGGAACACCATTATCAATTATAATAGACCACATTAAAAAGGCAGCATATAAAAAATGGGAGTTGGAATTAAAAGAAAAAGAAAGCAAAAATTAATTATTTGAACCGGAAGTTTTTTTCTGCACTATTTCCAATTTGCCCATTATCATATAGACCGCTGTTCTTGCATGAGGGGGCATATTAGGATCGTTAACAATTTCGTCTAAAGAAATAACAGAAGATGCAGCTCGCACATCTATGGGGGTTTTATCTGATGCAAGCTTTGTCCTTATATTTTGTATGTTTTTCCTTATGTTTCTTGGTATTGAAAAATCCGTAAGCAGTTCATCTAGCATTTTTAGGGATTCATCAAATAATTGTTGTGTTTCACTGTCCATGAAAATCACCCCTATTTGAAAACTATGCCTCTATCTTTGAAAATACTAATTACCATAGATGTCTGAGAATCTTTTATCCCTTCCTTATTTCTCAGATCCTTAAGTAAGAATTTCTTCATCGAATCAACATCGGGGAAACGAACTTTTAATATAAGATCCCATTCTCCGGTCACCAAGTATATGTCCTCAACATAGTTAATTTCCTGCAATGATTTTGATATTTCTTCAATCTTATCAGTACTTGTTTTAACATGTATAACTGCAGTTACAACCTTTGACCCGCTAATGTTATCCAAGTTTTCCTCTGACATATTTATCAAATAACGTATTTTAAACATGAAAAAAAGCTTTTCTAAATCTTAAAACCGTAATTGTCTTCAATAATTTTTTTAAATCTTTCATAATCTCTTATAAAATTCGCACCCTTGCTTGTTAATCTTAAAATCTTCTTTTCACCGTTTTCAACCATCTCCATCATTCCATTGGATATGAGGTACTCGGATATTTCTCTATATTTTGAATGTGTTATGTTTACCTTCCTCATTATAAATGATACCTGACTTTCGCTATCGGCCTCCTGAACGCACTTCAGGAAATCTACTATAACCTGAATTTCATTCCTATTCTTTCTCATACACTAATTCACTTGGCAAGACCCATGGTGCGAAAAATAATATTAGGAATAAGTCATATAAAGCGATTGAAAGAGGTAAAATGTTATTTTCGATAAATATGAAATTCAATAGCTCTAAAAGGACTGAAATATTAAGAAATAGTAGTGATAAAAGAATTATGGTTGTACCTTTTCTTTCAAGCTGCTTCTTTTCCATGAATGAAAATGTAATGAAGAAAGAAAAGTATAATGAAAGGGCAACGACAATTTCCTCAATTAGTCCAAGTGGTATAAAGAAAATTTGATATAGTATGGATTTTAAATACGTATGGTAGAGAATAACAATAGAAATGAATTGAAATATAAAAAATACGAATAGTGCGTAGGAATAACTGTAAAATAGACTACTGAGAATGGCAATAATTGATATCATGGATACTGAAATGAATTTTCTTGCTATGGGAATGTGTAACTTACCATCTTTCATAACAATGCTCAATAATGCCAGAACTATAACGGTTATCGCGCTTGAATCTGAAAATACTACAATTGAATCCATCCAAACTATAATATTTCGCATTAATAAAAGGATTTATCCCTATTATAATAAAAAAGAAAGAAATCTCCAGTTAATCTTTAAAGTTTAAATTCAATACTAATACCAGTACTCGTTAACCTGGATTAAATCAGCGTAGCTTTGACCCGTTATAATCACGTCTGTAAAGTCGGCCCAGTAAGGACTATTCATTGATGGTTCGTACATACCTGTTGAACCATAGAAGCCATATGGCGGATTGCTGCTATAATTATAGTAATCCCCATTGACTTCAAACTTTATATATATAGTTGATCCTATATAACCACTAAGGCTTATAGAAGTACCGGTTTCATGGAATGCATATAGTCCGCTATAATAAGCGCTAGGAATGGTAGCTGCATTCGACAATGATGGAAATGCTCCTGCTTCCCCCGCCCATCTAGTATCTATTTGATTCCATATAATTTGTCCAAATTGACCAGGAATTCCGACATACAATCTGAATCCATAAGGAGTATCTAGCGGATCATTTGCGTCTGCAAACCATGCATATATAGAATAATTAGTCATGAAGTTAAGCGTGGCATTATAAAGGTCAATCAGAGTTATAGGCACTGAAACCACAGATGCCACTTCACTATTAACTATCGTGCTACTGTTGAAAACATAATTATTTCCATACTTTACCCTGTGCCACATTTGGGATGGTGCCCCACCTAAGCCGCTTGTTCCATTTTCAATTACTTTTATATTGTCAGCATAAAAATAGTCATTTCCATAAATATTGTAATTATAACCATATGGCCCTATAACTAATACGAATGCTATGCTTATAGCATTATCCTTATAAAGCTGTCCTGAAGGAATGTTTTGAATGAGAACACTACTTAAATTGAAAGTAAAATGCTCCCAGCCGTGATATTCGCCGCTTGAAACTCCAGTAAAGGCAGGCATTAAATCTGCATTGTTACTGGGATATATGTACTTATTACTGAGACCCGAAGCGTTCACATTACCCGGATAACCCTGCGTAGGCATCACTTCATACCATTCAGAATTTCCGGCAAAACTTACAAACACAGCTACACCCTCACCACCCAATGAAAGCATAAAGTTGGCGTCCATTTGCAAATATACATAGGCAGATCCATGAATTTTCAAGTTCTCAGTTTGGACTACATAATAACTGCCAGTATAACTCCAATCCCAACCATAGCCGTTCATTGCACTATAATAATCGTAGCTGGTTCCAAGACTGTATCCACCCGAAATGCTGTTGTTGAAAAATCCCCAGGCACTTGAATCAATATAGCTGAATAGATTGCTGGACGAAGAATAATATACACCCGGAGACAGCTCAGAAACAGAAGTTGCTACGTATCCTTCAGTATTATAAGGTTCAGCCGATATGAGGTAATTTTGTGTCCCATAGAAATTAACTCCAGTATATGCCCAGACCACTGAATATGAATTCCAATTATCCCCTGTGCTGAGGTTATCGTAGAAAACATAAACTGGAGTTTGATTAATAGCCTCACGAAGGAAATTAAGGGAGCTTATGTAACTTCCCGTTACATAACTGACTACTATTCTAATATCTCTAGGATTTTGTGGCATCGCTGCAAATTGAGGGTCCCAAATAAATTGCACTGGAACTTCCGATAATGGTGGAAGGTAAACAGTTTGAGTTCCAAACAGTCCAGATCCATCGAATGCTTCTATTTCCGCACTACCTCCCTTATCGCCCAGATTTAAAATAGCTCCATTCACAACATAATATCTGTTTATCATCAAAATGGAAGAAGAGTAACTTATTGATGAAGCGAGTACGTCTGGTATTATTTTATTAACTGTATAGTTTACAAATCCCATTAACATAAGCATAAAATAAAGCCTTGAAGACATAGATGGATTCAATGGTGAATATTGCGAACTGTGATATTGAATTAATCCCGAAATTTGGGAAAGACCGAAGTCACCTATAAAGTACCTAAATCCGTTCTGATTTCCTATTACAGCTATAGCATTTCCTGTCCCATTCCACTTCGTTCCCAAAATAGGCCAAAGATTCTGACTGCTTTTTATGTAATAAATTGGTGCTCTAGAATTTTGCGTTAAAAGATATCCAATGGAATTTGTCATATAGCTGCCAAAGAAACCGTAATTGGGGTTGGTTATATTATTACCGAATGATAGATATAACCCGTCGGGACCAAATGGTAGATTAGCGGTCTGCCCGAAATTTACATTAAATATTTGCCCGATAATTTGGGTCCCAGATGAAGATAAATCTTTAGTTATTAACGCATAAGTCCCATTTCCAATAAAGAACATAGAGTATAGTCCCGACATAGTTGTTGTCCCCAGGCTATAATATGATTCAATTGCGTAATTCAAATTGGATAAGGAAAACGAACTGCCCGAATTTGATAATAGTGAACTGTCTGAATCCAAAATAACTGTATTATATCTCTTGAAGACATTAGAATAATTAACAGATGAGGAAGGATTATAAAGCATCCAGTTATATTTTACCCCGAGGCTTTGGAGAGTAGAATTGAGATTTGGTGTTCCATGGGTACTTTCTCCATTGAGTGATTGTAATTTTAAAATCAAAACTGAATATTGAACAAATATTGTGGTGTTCACAATAGATGACGCCTCGTCCAACGCATAATTTATCTGTGGTATTTCATGGAATGGATCAAGGATCCCTGTGATATAAGTGTATCCAGGTGGAGTGGCATTCCAACTAATATTATATATTATGAAACCCCCATTTTTCGGAATTTGTGGAATAGAATAATAATTATAAAAATTACCATTCATTAGTACTTCTAGCTGGGTTGTTAGATTTACAGGTGACAGGTTGGTAATATAAAACGAGATATTGATATTTTGAGAGAACAATGGAGTGTAGGTTGATGGAACTATGTCAGTTAATGCTAGTTGGTAGCCCGGCATAAATGTAACATTAAATAACCACATCAATATTTTATTTCCTAGGTAATCTTGCTGATATAATGGAAGCCTAGCGAATTCAAAGCCTAAATATACGATTCTTCCACCGTTTCCATTCTTTGCATACCCCGAAATAGCCAAATTGAGTCCATTGTAATGGAAATAAGTTAAATTATTCCATGTTCCTCCAAATACGGATGCATTGAATAAGATTCCATCAGAAGATACATATGAATTCATATTAGGTTGATATATCAAATTAAGGCTTTTGATTTGATTTATTGCAAATGTGAATTTCGCGCTACTTGAGATATTTACGGTAGCATTGTAATTAACATTATATGATTGGAACGACTGTATATTCATTACAGTTGGATTTATTATGAACAATTTTCCGCCGTTAGAATAAAAATTGGCTAATTGATTAAGTTGCGTTAATGATATCCCTTGATTATTGCTTCCTGTAAACCATATTATTAAATCGTAACCTGTCAAATTTACAGCTCCACCATAAGGAACTGTAAGATAATCACTGGTATAACCAGTGTATTCTAGCGTAACTTTATAATATTCCGATACATCCGAATTGGTACCGGAATATATTCCCTGCTCATTCATTAACAATATTTTAGGTTGAACAAAAACCTGTTGCGTAACATTCGGTGGATTTGGAATTTGAATTACCCCATTGATACCAGTTATATTAGTTAACCCTGCAATTAATACATTATTCCCCGCTCCTGGACCATTACCTCCTACATTTTCCCAGATAAATGATATTGTGGCAACAGAAAAAGCACCAACTGAAAATGTTCCATCAATTACCCATTCATTATTAACTTTAATATTACCAAAATTGTTCTGAATGGGTAATTGCGTACCATTGGGATATCTATCATAAACAAACAAATTAAATGTTGCAGCTATGGGTGCATTATCCCTAACAATAATTTGCACGGGATCATTTGAACCGTGTACAGGCCTTGAATTCTCTAAAATAATGCCACCCTGTTCTATGGTTACATCGGGAGATGCCGAACTTGATGAATAAAGGCTAAGGTTATAAGAACTTATATGATTTCCGGATTGAGCTTTTATGATGGCAAATTCGGCATTATAATTAAAGGATGAAGGAGTAGTAATTTGTGAATAATAATATCTAAAATTTCCATTCGAACTCAAATTAGTCATCTGGACAATATATTTCTCACCAAATAATTTGGTCAAATTTATCGAGACAGTTGTGTTGTTGTATGGAGTAAAAATAGAAGCATATACATAAAACTGAATATTGGGTTGAATTGGTAATGGGGTTGCGTAAGCATTTAAAATATAAATTCCAGAGAAAGTGTAACCATTCAATTTCCATAAAATTTGATTGTACTGTTCAGAGAATATTAAAAGTCCCAAGCTGGATATATTGTCCACTTGGATACCCAAATCAAAAAGATTTATATTTAAATAAGAACCAGGCCCAAATGTGGGTTTTTTGGTAAGGGAATATAAATTGAATGATTTAAATGTGCCATTTACAAATATATCAAGATAAGTTTCATTGGAATTTAACGTTGACCCTGCCAAGTCCTTAAGCTGAATACTAATATTCTCCCCGGTCCCGTAAATATTCGATTGTATTACCAATTGGGCTGATTTGGAGGGGGGTGGAATATGCTGAACGTAAGTGAATACAGTGGCAAATAAAATTACCGTTATAACCAAAATTAAAATCGTTCCGACTACCTCTGATACACCTGATTCTTCTAACTTTACAATATTTCTCATTCAAAATGAATCAACAAATTTGTATTTTAATATTTCCTAAAAAAATCTACTTAATAAAGATAAAAATAAGGAAAGAAAAATAAATTTACTGCTTCTTTAATTCTTCCAATCTTTTAATCATCCTATTAGCAATCAACAGGGTTCCTATTGCTACAACTAAAGTTATAAGCACTAGGACCATTATGAGTACCTCAAATGTCACAGCATTGGATGTTGATGATTTAGCTGCATTTACAGAGCTTGTAACTCCATTTACCGATGTCTGCAAAGTACCCAACTGTGTCTTAATGGTAGCGACCGATCCATTGATGCTTGTTACCGTTCCTTGTATTGTTCCAAGGGATGTTTGTATAGTCGCTATATTACCCTGTATTGATGTAAGCTGAGCATTTATGCTTGCCAAGCTTGTATTTATTGTTCCTATATCAGTCTGAATTGTGGCAACAGTTCCATTTATGGCCACAATCTTGGCATTTAAGGAGTTCAGTGAAGCCTGTATTGTTCCAAGGGATGTCTGTATAGTGGCTATATTACCTTGTATTGATGTAAGCTGAGCATTTATGCTTGCCAAGCTTGTATTTATTGCTCCTATATCAGTCTGAATTGTGGCAACAGTTCCATTTATGGCCACAATCTTGGCA
>JAFMDN010000046.1 GCA_017857235.1 Methanobacteriota archaeon | reverse complement strand
AGACCCAAGAGGCAGATAATGGATGTCGTTGTTTGACGTAACTTGGGACACCCTATACTAAAATATTTATAGTTTGATTAACTATGATAGAGTTTCTCGTGTATTATCAATTTTCTTATCTATAGATAGGCGGATAAAAAAGAAATGGGAAAAAATTAATCTCTGTACTTTGCAAGAAGGTATGCCAGTGTGAACGGAATAAGCATCCACAAGCATCCTGCAAATGCCAAGGCTATATTGGTTATGCCGTATGTCGATGGGTTTATGGAAATACCTCCGAAGGAACCAAGTTGACCTGTTATGAGGGCCTGGATCAAATTTGAATAGCCAGCAGGACTGATATAATCGAATAATATATTTACTGTGATATAAGAGGAACTGGCTGGTGAAATACCAAGGGCAGAAATAACGGCTATTGGTATTACACCCCAGAAGAGGTCCATCACAACAAATACTGCTATAGCAGCCCCCAATAACGCCCCCTGAGATTTTACCACATGAGAGATCAGATAGATAAGAGCTAGAAATGCAATCCCCTCAACAAGATATGTCCAGATTAAGTCCAATAGGAATTCTGGTGTAAAATACATGTGAAGGTATCGGTCATATATGATATCCGTTACAATCATTGCAAACGATCCGGCTATCAGTATTGCAAGGGAATTTGAAAGGAATCTAGTTGTAATCAATTCTCCCCTGGTAACAGGTCTCTTTAGAACTGATTCTAAAACTCCACTTGTTCTGTCCTTTCCATATGTTAGATAGGCAACAAATATTGCAAGTATTGGAATGAATAAGCCAAGAATTGAAGCTGCTCCTGAAAAAACCAGACTCTGAAGCCTGCTTTCGGTAATGGGAGTATAGATGGATAATTTAAACAAATCAATTAAAGGTGTAAATTTTCCGGTTCCAGTATATATCATCATGGGTTTTCCATTTGTTCCTTCTGCACTGACAAAAAAACTCATATTTCTATTATTTGAGTTGATTTGTGGGTAAATTTTGGCTATACTTATAAAGGATAAATTGTAATAATAGGTATAATTTGAGGTATCAGAAATCTGTGATGAACTATTTACCGCCTTTACAATTATGCTTACCTGCGGAGAAGGACTCCCGTTTTGACCGATGTACATAACCATAAATCCGAGGTTGCTCGTATTGGAAGGATTAAATATTCCGGAAATAATTTCTAGTCCCGAATAATGTGAGCTTTCATTGACTATGTATTGAGTTGGTGATGTAACAATTCTATTTCCGAATTGTTTATACGAGTAATGAGTCTCTATGGAAATTTGGGGTGATTTTCCTATGGTAAATGTACTGTTAGCAAAACCATTGGAGGATGATACCGCACTATATTCTGTCCCATTGTACTGGTAATAAACACTCACCCCGGAGACAGGATTTCCATATGAATCATGAGCATATCCAACCATTGTTAGGTTATTTCCATTAATAAAATACCCGTATGATAAAATGGGTTCGGAAGGCACATTTACTGAACTTGATGTGGAAGCACTTTCATAGGCCAGTAGAGCCGAAAGACCGACTATTGCTATCATCATTATTATCACAAATTTGCTTGTCAGAGTTCTCCTGATCTCATATACTATTGGTTTCATTGTTTCTCACCTATCAATCTAAAGAAATATTCTTCCAATGATTCTCCAACTGGCTCAAACTTCCTCACAGTTAACCCTTTAGTTACCAGCTGTCTGAGAATAGATGGAATATCGTTATCTGGTACAGTAAGGTCCCTAAGAATTATTTCCCCATCATTTTTCTCAAAGGTACCAAACTGTGATAAAGTTTCCTTCATAATCTCATCAGAGGAGTCATTTCCAGTTATTTCTATATGAATTATCGTTTTTCCTAAATTTTTCAAATCTGATCTGCTTAGCATCTTTATCAATTTTCCGTGATGGATTATGGCAACTCTGTCTGCTAAATTCTCTATTTCACTGAGAATATGGGAAGAAAGCATTATTGCCTTCCCCTGCCTCTTGAGATCTATTATAAGATTCCGGACAAATTTAACACCCTCAGGGTCCAACCCATTCAATGTCTCGTCAAAGAGAACATTTTTGGGATCATTAATAAGGGATTCAGCTATTGCAAACCTTTTCTTCATTCCCTGGGAATAATCCCTCAATTTCTTATTCAGGTCATTGGATAATCCTACTGAATTCAGTAGATCAAGAATTCTCTTATTCATATCTTCCTTAGAATCGTAAAATCCTCCGAAATATTTCATAAGAGTAAGAGGTTTTGCGTTTAGTTCAAAATTCGGTAGTTCTGGAATCCAGCCAACATTGTATGAAGCTTTTACTTTTTCCTTTACAACGTCGAGTCCATCTACTCTTATCCTGCCAGATGTTGGGGGAAGTATTCCAGCTATCATTCTTATGGTTGTGGTCTTGCCTGCCCCGTTCAAACCAACGAGACCCAGAACTTCTCCATCATTTATCTTAAGATTAAGTTCATCAACTGCAGGAGAGGAATTTCCCGGATATTTTTTAGTAACATTTTCTATTTCTATCATTACACCACTTCATCCTCCTTTAAATTTTTCAATGAAGTTATTTATCCATAAATAATTTATGGTACAACTTTAAACAGCTTAAATAATGTTTTTAATTCTATCATAAAAATGTAAATACATAATTTAGCTCACTCCCCTTAATCGGTAAAGTTATCTCTTCAAAATTACTATTATTTAAAATTAATTTCTCCAAAATGTATTTTAGCTTCAAAATAGAAAGTTCTAAATGGATTCAAAAGATAATATCATTTTGAGTAATATTTCAAATCTTGATGAATTTAAAAGAAAGACTCAAAAATAAAAACAAATTTATAACGAGGTCAGGGAATTTATTCCATATGGTGTAAACAGTAATTACAGATACATTGATCCATCTCCAGTATATTTTAAATCTGGAAAGGGTTCTAAACTTTATGATATCGATGGAAACGAGTATATAGATTTTAACATGGCATTTGGTGCCCTAACAATTGGCCATTCTCATCCAAAACTTTTAAATGGTTTGAAGGAAAGATTGGAATCCGGCACTATACTCGGTTTTGAATACGAAGGTTCACTGGCTCTTGCCAAATTAGTGGTCAAGATTTACGGTATAGATATGGTTAGATTCTCTTCAACCGGAGGTGAAGCCACCCAGGCAGCTGTTAGAATTGCAAGGGGATTTACTGGTAAGAAAAAGATTCTTAAATTTGAAGGTTGTTACCACGGTTCACATGATACTTTGCTAGTAAGCATCAAACCATCTATAGGAAAAGGAGGGTATTACAAACATCCTGTTCCTGTACTTGCCGGCCCGGGAGTAACTCCTTCAACGGCGGAAGATGTTATTATAGGCCCATTCAACGATACTGAAGCAGTAACTAAAATAATAGAAAAGAATTATAACGAGATTGCAGGAATAATTCTGGAACCCGTACCGATGAATATGGGGCTTGTTCCTCCAAAAAAAGGATTCCTGGAAACACTTAGAAAGCTGAGTGATGAATATAATATTGTGCTTATATTCGATGAGATTAAAATGGGAAGCAAGCTTTATGGCGGGGTGTCTGAATATTATAAGATTAAGCCTGATCTCATGACCCTAGGAAAGGCTATAGCAGGGGGTATCCCTTGTCGATAGTAGGAGGAAAAAGGGAAGTAATATCTGTTCTTGGTACAGGAAAAAAAGCCTCACGCAGGTACATTCAATTCAAACCCACTTTCTATAGATGCTGCTATTATTACATCAAAAAATATTCTGTTAGAGAAGGAAATAAGAAAAGCAGAAGATATGAGTAAGGAAATTGCAAAGGGGTATTCAGATACAATAAAGGATTACAAAATTCCTATGAATGTCAATTACTGGGCAATATCCGGTTCATTGTATTTTGGAATTAACAGTGTCAATAATTGGAGAGATTTCCTCAAAACAAATGTATCCTTATGGTATGAATATCTCTATGCAATGATGAACAGAGGCGTTATTCTTGCAGCGCCAGGGCCTGACGAAAAATGGACTGTATCTACCGTTCACAAGATAGAGGAAGTAAACAAAAATATGGAAGCATTTAAGGAAATCTCAGAATCCTTGAAAAATGTAAAATCAGAAGTAGAAATAGGAGACGCTGAATAATATAAAATAGATTCTATTGTCTTTTCTTTTCTTCTGGAAGTTTATACCAAGGTACCGAATCTCCAATTCTAGCTCGCATTTTCCATTTTAAGGATTTTTTGCTGTTTTCAGTAGCATCAATTATCTTTTGAATTTTGGCAGAGATTTTGTTCTTTTCTTCCTCCTCCATTTCAAGGGTCTGGAGATATTCCTTTGCCTTTCTCATATTCTGCAGATAAGACCTATAGAATCCATAATTTTCTCCAGTCATTTTTTCAACAAAACTCAAGTTGATATCGTTATAATTGTAGCCATCAGGATTCACATTGTTTGCAGCAACTAATCTCAGAATATCCTTAAGATCCTTCTCATTAATCTCAATTATCTGTATCTTTGTTAGGAGAAGGTCATACATATTTGAAAATTCAAAATGTTCTCCCGTTATTGACACCAATAAAAGAAGA
>JAFMDN010000021.1 GCA_017857235.1 Methanobacteriota archaeon | reverse complement strand
TTAGGAATTTCCTTGTAAAAAATAAATAGATAAATTCCATAAACTGTGAATGAAGGTCGTGGTTATCGGCATAGATGGTGCTACTTGGGATCCTGTTATCCCATATATTGAGAAAGGTTTACTACCGGGCTATTCTCAGTTTTGGAATAACGGTTTACATGGCCCTTTAATATCAACTATTCCCTATATTACACAGCCAGGGTGGAAAGCCTATTCAATGGGAAAAAATCCAGGTAAAATGGGAGTATATTTCTGGTCAAAAATAGATTGGAAAGATATGAAGATCAAAAACATTAATTCCCTCGGATTTGATGGAGTCGATTATTGGGATATACTGGGTGAGAAAGGATACAAGACCGCCATAATAGATATGCCTTCTACATTTCCACCGAAACCTGTTAACGGAGTATTAATTACAGGAATCCCTCATGGCTCCGGGAACTGGGTCTATCCACCAGAATTTGAACAAAAGATCCCAGAATGGTACCCTAAAGAAAGCGTTCATCTCTTTGTTAAGAATGAAGACCCTAAAGTAACCATGGATGGTTTAGAAAAAGAAATTAAATCAAGATTTGACATGGCTGAAATGCTCTGGGATCATGATTTAATACACATATCTGTAGTTATGAACGATCATGTTTCACACTTTATGTGGAATAATGAAGAAATAATGTACAGAAATTTAAAAGCAAATGATGAGGGAATTCAAAGGATATTGAATAAGAATAAAGATGGATACACAATACTCATGAGTGATCATGGAAACGGCCCTATAGAAGATGAATTTTACGCCAACGAACTGCTTGCTGAGCATGGGATTTTGATAAAGAAGGAGTTTAGGGAGAAAAAAATTAGCAGAGAGGATGTAGTCAAGTTTGGTACTAAGCTAGGACTGGATAAATTGGCCAGGAAATTACCTTACTCATTTCAAAAGAGGATAATACAAAGGATACAGCATATTGAAAGTTCGATGGAAACAGGACTTGAAGAAAAAATAGATTGGAAAGAAACAAGAGTAATTGCTTTGGATGAGGGTCTGTTCTATGTAAACCCCCTCTATTATGATGAAAGGGAAGATATAATTGAAAATTTAAGAAAAATTTTGGAAAACTTTACGTCAAAAAGCGGTAAGAAGGTTTATAAAAATATATTCAGGGGGGATGAGGTATATTGGGGGAAGTACGTCAATGAAGCACCTGATATAGTTGCCATAACCAATGAAATATACCATCAGCGCTATCCACTTTCAGGGTATATATGGGCCTCAGATATTCCAGAGGAAAAGTGGGGTTATAGATTGAGACAGGTAGGACACCATAGGATTCAGGGCATTTTTGGATTAGTGGGGCCCGGAATCGAAGCCAGGTACACAAAGGCGAGCATATATGATCTTGCTCCCACAATACTTAAAATATTTGGATGTGAGATACCCAAGGAGATGGACGGTAAATCTCTAATTTAGAGAGACCTCAGAGGAGAAACCTGACCATTATATCCGTAGGTTCCTCCATTAGAACATTCGGAACTGGTGCCACATGGATATTTACCTCTATAATCCTTTATAAATATTTCCAGGTACCTTTGGTAATAATCGGTATACTATTCGGGATAAATGCAATTATTGGTGGATTATCGCAGATATACGGTGGTTTTTTAGGAGACAGATATGGACTTAAAAGAGCCATCATTATATTTTCTGGTCTTGCCACCCTAGGATACCTTTCTCAGCTAATTTCAGTTTCACTAATCAGAAATGGAATATTTTTTGCTTCTGCATTTGTAGCCACCAATATACTTGTTAGTTTATATCAACCTAGTTCAAACGCCATATTAGCTCTGAGCTCAAAAAATACTCTTGGTTCATTCTCTTACCTCAGGATTTTAACAAATCTTGGATGGGCTATAGGTCCTGCTGCAGGTGGTTTCCTTATTGACTACTATGGTTTTTCTGCCATATACTACATTTCCTTTGGAACATCTCTGTTTGCTTTTATAATGTATCTTTTCATAGTGAATGTTAAGCAGGAAAACGTAATGAAAAAGGCAGAGTTAATTTTTAATGATAAAATAATGATTTCATATGGATTGGGTGTGTTGTTTTTATTCATTCTTATCTCACAGTTTAGTGTGACACTATCAATTTATGCATCTGTCTTCGTATCTTTGAATTATTCCAGCATAGGGTTCATATACTTGACCAACGGGTTGGTTGTAGTATTGTTCCAGTGGCCTGTTTATCTTACTATAAGGAAAATAGGGATGTGGAGGGGAATTCTGCTTGGAAATGCACTCTATATTGCTGGGTATTTTTCTATGGGATTCGACAGAAATATCACTTCATTTATCGCTTCCATGTTTATTGTAACTATGGGAGAGAACTTTGCAACCCCGACGGCGAATACTATTACCTCCATTATAGCAAAAAAGGGCCGAATGGCCTCTTATATGGGAGCATTCAATTTCTTCTCATCAATAGGGAGATCCATAGGTCCAACTTTTGGATCAGGAATCCTTTCAATCATTAAAAATAATGAACTTCTATGGGGAATACTAGTTGCACCTGGGTTTGTATCTATGGGAATCTTCAATTTTTTGAAAAGAAAAATTAAAGCCTAAAGTTAATCGTTGTTTTTCACAGATATTACTGTTAATACTGCTGCACTGATAAGCCAGACAATGCTGACGTATTGATATACAAAGTTAGATATCCAGAAACCTATTCCAAGCAAAATAATAGGAATGATATAAAGGATTATAATTAAAAAAATTAAAAGAGGCCTCATTTGAAACCTTATCCGAATAGCGCACCAAGTCCTGCAATTGCCTCTTCTTCGCTCTTATCCTCTTTCTTCTCTTCCTTCTTCTCCTCTTTCTTTTCCTCTTTCTTCTGCTCTCCAGCAGTTTGTGCAGGAGCAGCTGGTGCAGCGGCAAATGATACAGATTTAATGGCTTCTTCTATGTTAACCCCTTCCAAGGATGAGACTAAGCTCTTTACCTTTGCTGGGTCTGGGGTAACACCAGCCGCCTTCAATATTTCCGTAATCCCCTCTTCTGTTATTGGTTTTCCAACCGCATTAAGTAGCAATGCACTATATACATACTCCATATTCTCTTCACCCTTAATTATAGCACCCTAATAAATTTGATGTAATAAACATATCTATTCCTTCTTCTCCTCTACTATCTTAGAAATTGCCTCGGCTTGAGCCTTTCCTAAAGCAAGCAATTCCTTTATGTTTTCCTTTGTTGGAAATTCTATAGCTATGGATAGAGCTTTTGCATTATTGTAAGCTTTCGATAATAACAAAGGTATGGATTCCTTGGTTGGGTATTCTATTGCCACTGCCAAGGCCAAAGCTCTTGTGTAAGCTTCCCTCATCTGGGCGATCTGCTGTTCTGGTGGAACTGCTAACACGTCCTTATGGAATACTATTCCATCTTCCCATGCTGCCCTAAAATCAAGACCTATTTCAAGAGGTAGAATTTCTAGTTTTGCCAACGCTAAGGCTTTTTCTCTTGAAATTTTCTCTCCCTTTTTTACCAATAAAGTATCCTTCTTGATAACAACTTTACCTTGATCTATTGCTGCAGGTATTCCAGCTTTTTGCAGTTCACCGACAACAGGGCCTGGTTTAAGATTCGTTGCCTTTGCGGGCACAAGAATGTCTTCTTGGGCAATTTCACCCCCTCTTGCTGGAGCTCTCATCCTGCTGTTTTGTATTTCCTTATATAGCTTGAAGGAAGATTCATTGCTGAATATAATTGCAATTGGGCCCTCTGAATGTTCTTCCAATCCTCCTACGGATGGAAGGTTTGATTGATCTAATGCTTTCTTTACTAACGTCTTTTTGGCTACCTTTATTTTTGCTTTCCCCCTCAAACTCTTTCTAATTGATTGGAACTGTTTTGCAGGTACTCCCCCGATTCCGACAACTGCAATTGATTTAGATTTCTTAGCTTCATTTATAATTTCGTCAATTACTTTCTTTTTCTCTTCCGACTCAATAACTTGCCTCAATTTACTTCACCTCTACCTTTTCAGCTGGACCCATTGTGGTCTTGACGTACATACTTCTTATATTGTCTTCACCCTTTTCCAGTTTTGATGTAACTCTCTTTAGGACTTCCTGTGCATTTTGGATTAACTTATCTGTATCCATATCCCTGGTTCCTATAGCCACATGAACCACTGGCTTTTCTTTGCTCCTTGCCCTAACAGTCCTGCGAAGATTATTTATTATAGGAACTGGATCCGCAGATGCGGGTATAGGTCGGGGAACCTTTCCCCTTGGACCCATTATGGGACCTAAAATCTTACCAACCCTTCCCATAAGTGCTGTATCCGCTATAAAGTAATCTATGGAATTTACAAGCTTCTTGGCTTCTTTCTTGTTTTCCGCAAGTTTGTCCAACTCATCAGCAGAAATTAATTTATCGGCAGCTTTAGATGCCTTAGCTATGAGTTCATTTCCTCCAATTACTCCCACTTTAACTTCCTTTCCTCTACCTGCGGGAAGAATTATCTCCTCATTAATCCTGTTTTTTGGGTTAGAAAGATCCACATCTTTTAAATTTATGGTAAGCTCAACACTCTCCCTAAACTTTCTCTGGGGAGACTCTGTTTTCACCTTTTCAATCGCCTGTTTCAACTTTTCAGAATCCATCAGTTCACCTGAGTAGTATAGCGAGCTATTGCTCTCCTACTCCAAAGTGGATAAAAATAAAGTATTAAAAATTATCCAACGAAATTAAATTTCAATTTCTCCAGACTTAATCTTGGCCTGTATTTCCCTTGGGTCCTTACCCTCGACGGTTATACCCATGGAAACACAAGTACCGAGAACTTCCAGAACGGCAGATTTGAGCGTTGAGGCATTCATATTATCCATTTTTGTTTCGGCGATCTTCTTAATCTGGGATAGTTTAAGGTTACCTGTTTTCTTGGCTTTAGAATCGCCTGTAGCAGTTTCAACTCCCAACTCCTTCTTTAAAAGAGCAGAAACTGGGGGTTTACCCACTTGTATCTCAAACTTCTTTGTTTCAGGATCTACAATTACCTTAATTGGAACTTGCATTCCTGCAAATGCCTTGGTTTTCTCATTTATTTCCTTTACAACCTGTCCCAAATTTATACCCAACGGACCTAGAGCTGGCCCCAATGGAGGGCCTGCTGTTGCCTTTCCACCTTCAACCATTATTGAAACTTCCTGTGGCATACTTATTTCACCTCTTTATCAAGGACCCTAACCGAATCGGCCTTGACCGTTAATGGAATTGGAATTACAGCATTCTGCAATTCCAAAGTGATTTCATCTCTTGCCTGATCAATATGTGTTATCCTTGCTACCTCGTTCTTGAATGGACCATCTATAATTTGTACTAAATTACCCACTTCCAATGATTCAGTGGCAGGTTTGGAGGTGAGATAAATTTCTATTTCTTTAATGTCAACATCTCCTGAGATCATATTCCTTGCTCCTCTAACATTCCTTAAAAGTGCCATAGTCCTGTCCGGATAAAGAGTTTCAACAAAAACATAGCCCTTCAAATCTGGCGGCACCAGAACACTGTAAATATAATCGGCATTTTCTGATTGAGCTTTCATGCCGATATCCCTAGCTATTCTTATTTCTTGACCAATAGTGGTCTTAATTATGATTATGGATTGTTTTAGCTTAATTGTAAAGGTTGGATATTTACCAGAATCATCTTTCACAAACAGAGTGGCAGAATCTCCAATTTCACCACCTTTTGGAGTCTCTACATACATTTCATAAACTTCTTTAGAGCCCTTTGGAACTTTATAATCCAATGTCAAATAATCTTCAGAGCCTGGAAGAATACTTGAAGCCTTGGGCCTTTTTTGGACAACCCCTATGAACCATTCGATTTCATTTTTTGTTTCTTTTATATCCAAACCAAAATTAACTGAGCCCTTTATGTCCTCGGATGTTTCGTTTATTACAGTAAATTTGAATGGCACCCTCTTATTATTACCAGATTCTATTTCCCTCTGCTCTCCTACTATCACAACCCTATGTTCCGGTACAATGGATCCTGGTTTATATTCTATCTCAATCATTTACGGCACCTGGAAAAATACATTCATAATTAGATATATGATAAAACCTATACCACCTATTATTATTATCCCCACACCCGTAATTATTGATGTTTTGCTAAATTCTTCTCTAGTAGGTTTTCTTGCCATTTTCAGGATTCTTGCATACTTTCCTCTTCCTATTCTTCCGAATGCCTCCTCTATTTTTGATTGTACATCAACCAATTTTTCATCAATAGCCATTTAAATTCCCTCACGGCAAATATTTATTCTTGGCTCCAACCAGTATGGTAAGGACCTTTATATCATTTTTCATAGATTCATCTATACGCGCTCCCCAAATTATTCTTGCATTTGGATTTATAGCCTTCTTAACCTCTTCCAATACGGAATGGGCCTCCTCAACTGACATATTGGAACTGCCTGTTACAGACACTATAGCAGATGTGGCAGTCGAAATATCGGATTCCAATAGAGGTGATGTTAATGCTTTTTTGGCTGCATCCAATGCCCTCTGTTGACTTCCTGATTGGCCGATTCCAATCATAGCACTTCCTCCATCCTTCATCACTGTCCTAAGATCATTGAAATCCAGGTTAACTAACCCTGGCTTAGTGATTAATTCGGTGAGGCCCTTAATAGCATTCATCAATATTTCATCTGCAAACCTAAATGCTTCATTTAATGGCAATCTTGGTACAATCTGAAGCAGTTTATCGTTAGGTATAACTATAACAGTGTCAGACTTCTCTTTTAACTTCTGCAAACCCCACAGAGCATTTTCCATTCTCATTTTCCCCTCACTGGTGAATGGTAATGTAACCACGGCTATAACCAAAGCTCCAGCCTGTTTAGCTAACTCGGCCACAACATGAGCTGAACCGGTTCCAGTTCCACCTCCCATTCCCGCAGTCACGAAAACAATATCTGCGCCCTCTACAACAGATCTAATTTCATCCTCCGCCTCCCTGGCAGCCTGCTCGCCTATTTGGGGGATGGCGCCGGCACCTAATCCCCTGGTTAACCTTTTCCCCAGAAGAATTTTCCTTGGTGCTTGGGTTAGCAATAAATGCTGCGCATCAGTATTAGCGGCAATAACATCCGCGCCTGTAATTCCCTCTTCCATAATTCTTGATATAGTATTTGAGCCTGATCCACCGCAGCCTATAATTTTAATATTTGTCTTCAAAGTTTTCAATATTTCTATCAGTTCTTGATCAGTATCTTTAGCAATTTCTTGATTAGTCATTTCCATGCACAATTGTAAAATTAATTCTATATTTATAGATTATGAAGAGTTGTTCAAGTAAGTAGGAAAATTAGCATTATAGGATGGTAATCTTAGGTTGATTGAGAGCGTACTCTTCGGTAATTTATTCAAATAAAAAACGAAGCAATTTAATTAAATTAAAGCTCAGCCGTACCAACTGCCATGCTCTTATTTGCAAATACGAACTTTCTATTTCCTATAAATCCAATTACGCCTAAAGGATGTTGATTATTGAAGGAGAGCCTTTCCCACTCCTTTGCAATATCATTCCTTGCGCAATAAAGAGAAAAAGTCAATGTTAATCTAATTATTTCCTCACCTGTCCCAGTTGCTACTGCACCGTATTCACCTCTAACAAATATTCCTGAACCAGGGATGGGTGTATCTCCCACCCTTCCTCTCAACATGGGAGAAGCTCCGCCTGTGGAAATTGCAGCAGCGATTTTACCATCATAATTTGCTACTGCACCAACAGTATCAGTACTTATTTTCTCAAACTTTTGAAACTTGTCCATTGTCGATAAATTCTTTTTAACTTCTTCCAACCTTTTAATGGCCTTTTCTGTAGTAGGGTCATAATATGGGTGCCCCATTATCCTTGCGAATTTCAAGGCTCCATCTCCGAACAATATTTTGTGGGGGCTATTCTCCATTATTTCCCTTGCAACCTGCACCGGATTTTTGACATATTCTATACCTATAACTGCACCAAAATCTTCTTGTGTCATAACGGCAGCATCCATTTGTATGCTTCCGTCGAGTCTCATTACTGATCCTGTACCTGCATTAAAATTTGGATCATCTTCCATGTACTTTACTGCGGCTACAACCGCATCCAATGGATCGCTATAATTTAATGCCAGCCTTGCATATTTATTTAAAGCCTCATTGAACTCTGTAGAGCTCCCTACCCCTCCGTGTAAAATTATAGATCTCATCGCCTTTAATGTTATGGTGGGATAAATATTTATTATATGCATTTTTACATAAAGGATGTGGCTTAATAAGGATATAGTTTCAATAGGGGATTTTTCAAAAGAAGAAATATTGGAAGTCTTAGAACGATCGGAGAATATGGTGTCTTATGCAAAAACCGGTCATCCCGAAAAACCATTACGAGATAAGATAGTTGCTACACTTTTCTTTGAACCTAGTACAAGGACAAGATTAAGTTTTGAATCTGCTGCAATGAGGATGGGAGCAGGGATTTTAGGTTTTGGAGCTTTAGAGTCAACTTCGGTAGTGAAAGGGGAGACCTTAATCGATACTGTTAGAATTGTGGAAAGCTATTCTGATGTAATTGTCATCAGGCATCCCATGGAGGGGGCAGCAAGATTGGCATCAGAATTTGCTCAAGTGCCGGTAATTAATGCTGGAGATGGCGCGGGTCAACACCCCACTCAGACATTGCTTGATCTTTTTACGATAAAGAGGGAATTGGGTAAATTAGACAATATATGCGTGGGAATAATGGGAGACCTAAAGTATGGAAGAACAGTACATTCTCTGTCAAAGGCATTATCGCTCTTCAAAATTGATCTACATCTCATTAGTCCTGAAACCCTTAAAATGCCGAAGCATATCCTAAAAGACATTTCAACAAAAATAAAAGTTCAAGAACACGAGGACCTTGAAGAAATTGTACAGGACCTTGATGTACTTTATGTAACAAGAATTCAGAAAGAAAGATTCCCCGATCCTGAAGAGTATAAGAAGGTTGCTGGATCCTATTACCTGAAAACATCCCATTTGCAGAAGGCTAAGAAGAGTTTAATCATCATGCATCCATTGCCTAGGGTAGATGAGATTCCTGTAGAGATAGATAATTATCCGCAAGCCAGATACTTCAAACAAGCAGCTTATGGGGTGCCGGTAAGAATGGCAATTTTGGATTTAATATTAAGGGGGGAGTAAAATGGAGAAGGAAAAGACATTAAAGATAGAAAAAATAAAGAAAGGAACTGTAATAGATCACATTCCAGTTGGAAGAGCATTAAAAGTTTTAAAGATTCTAAATATAGAGGGGGATATTGGACAAACAGTTAGCATAGCAATCCACGTTAAAAGTCAAAAATTAGGCTTAAAAGATGTTATCAAAATTGAGGAGAGGATACTTGATTCATCTGAGCTCAATAAAATTGCTCTTATAGCAGGAGGAGCAACAATATCCATAGTAGAAGATTACGATATAGTGAATAAATTTGAGGTTGAGATACCAAATGAATTTTCTGGAATAATTAAGTGTTCCAATCCCAAGTGCATTACAAATTCCAATGAAAGAGTAAAATCAAGATTTGTTACTGTTTCAAAGAAACCTCTGATATTGAAGTGTCATTACTGCGAAAGGGAAATGGAAGGGGAAGAGATAGAAGAAAATATAATTTAATTATTTTTCCTGTTCTCAATTCCAATTTTTAATTAAACAGATTCAATCAAACCTTACCGTTACCTCTAAAACATCCCCATCCTTTAGATTGAATTTCTGCCTGAGATTATCCTTTGCCACTATCTCTAAAACATCAGTATAATGAGTCCTTTCTGGGATTATAGTGCCGATTTTTTCCCCTTTAAGTTCAGCGTTGTAAACATAAACCTTACCAAATACACGACCGTCTTTCTCGAATGGAGGTATATATTTCCTTCCTTTTAATCTTATTATTTCCATCTTATACAATTCCTTCTTTGATATCCTAATATTCAATGTACCCAAAAAAGGTTCAAAACCCAAAATAGCCTTTAAGCCATTTTTATAATTTTCTTGTGATATATAGTATTTTCCCTCTCCAAGTCCAGAGAAGACTTTACCGCTTATATCCAATTTATCTTGTCTATTTAGTATGAAATTCAAACTATTGAATTCTTCGTATATAAGCTCATATGCTGGTTCAAGAAAATATATTATCTGTCCATTCCTTTCCCGAACCCTTTTAATAAATCCCTCTTTCTCAAGATTTATGAGATTTAACGAAGCTGCCTGCTGGGATATACCAAATAGCTTGGATAACTCTAATGTAGAACCACGGTAGGAACCATTGTTAGAAACTATCATTAATTTTTTCAAAAAATCAAAAAGATTTGGATTCATGACCTAACCATTCCTAACGAAACGCTCACAGCACTTATTCCCAATAACTTCAATCTCTTTATGAGGTCTGCATCATTTGTAATTACTTTGCCGTTATTCCTTAAAGCTACATCGATAACACCTTCGTCACCCTTTTCACTTGTCTCTATAACTTTATATTTCTGTATAAGCCTTAAGGCTATCTTGGCGTTTTTATCATTTATTGAAAGCTTTTCTAGCTCTTCAACTACACTGGATGGTACGACAATTTCTTCAAATAAGAATTTTTCAAGGCTAATCTTTTGTTTAATTGCATAAATAATGGCATTTGTATCAATTACATACATCATTTCACCAATTGGCCTATTGCGTAATTTTTCTTAATTTTCTCTATTTTTACCCTTACTTTTTCTCCTTTCTTTGCACCTGGTATAATTATGGTATACTCTCCTTTAATTGCTACCCCATCACCATCCCTATTAACATCTGTTATTGTAACTTCATATTCTTTTCCCTCTTCCACCTTTTCCTCTGCTGACTTTATCTCTCTCTTTGCAAATAATGGCCTTTCTGCTCCACATGCCTTACAATGAACCAATTCGTTTCTGTTCTGCTTTACCAGTTCTGTATCATAACTTCCACACTCATAACATTGCACATAAATTCTCAAATACTCATTTATAGCTTTCTCAACATTTTCTTCCAAGATCTTTCCTTTCAAAATTAATCTTCCACTCTCATCTATATCCCCGGAAACACCAAATTGTTTCAACAGGTACTTATAAATATGTTCTTTATCGCGATTAATAGTATCTACTATATCTTTGAAATTCTTTAATATTGTTATTTTACCTTCCATTATAATTTCAGGTTTTGGAACCTGGAAACGATTGGAATCTACTTTCTTGCTGATTGTTGTCTTAGCTTTCTTCAGGAGTGTTAAATAATTTTGCTCATCCATAGTTAGGAATATATAACTCTGATTGAAATATTTTCATATGTATTTACACAAAGAGCATACAGCAAACTAACGTTGTTTTACGTAATTGTAACGATTAAAGCTAATTGTATTCCATTTGGTATAATTGTTCGACCTATTGGCACACATTAAGACATCTTAGTTTGACATATGCAAAAGAATGGTTTTGCTATTTATTATAATTATGATGAATTTTACAAATTTCTAAAAAAATTATAAATTTTATTATTAAAGGAAGCAAATTTTTCGAACGTCGAACTGATCAAAAAGATTTAAATAGATCTTGTATCATATTCAATATTAAGAGATGAAAAGGATGTCCGGAGATAACTCCAGAAGGATTGCATTGAGGCTTACACCCCAAGAGGATGATGAAATAAACGACTTTCTTAGTACCACATTGAAATTTAAGACCAAATCCGAATTTATTAGGGCGGCAATTTTCAGTTACATAAAGGGGGCCAATCAGGTACAGAAACCTCAAACCATTTCTAGTGGAATTTCAACAGCAACATTGAAAGCATTGGAGCCATATGTGAAAAAAGGGTACTTTGATAACTATGAGGAGGCCATAGATTTCATAATAGATAAAGCTGGTTCTGAGGGATTTTTACCGGCCATATTAAATAAAAGGGTAAAATGGATTGCAGATACAAAGAAGAATGGAGAGAATCTTCCGGACCTCAACTTAATGAATGATGAAGAGGTGGATAAAAGATATGAATGAGACAATGAGTGATTATGAAGCCGCCCTATTATATGAAAGAATGAAAAAGGACGGCCTGATTGATGATCCTTTCATAGCAGTAATAGGCCTCGGAGGTGCTGGATGCAACGTTGTTGAAGAAATGAGTAAAAAAATTAACAACGTAAGATTCTTTTGCATAAATACAGATCAACTCTCCAATAAAAGGAGAATGGGATTGGAAACAATCTTAATAGGTGAAGACATAATCCTAGATCATAAAGATACATCAGGAATGCCAGAGATTGGAAAGAGAGCTATTAAGGAAAAATTTGAGTTAATAGAGGACAGGATACTTAAAAATAATGATTACTTCGTATTAATTACAGGTATGGGTGGTTCAAGTGCTTATGCCACTTTAGAACTAGCCTTCAGCCTACATAATCAATCTCTTCCATTTTCATTATATCTGATAAAGCCTTTTGAATTTGAAGAGGAAAGGAACAGGTTATATTCTTCAGTATTGCAGAACTTCAAGAAGCTTCGTTGTCGTATTCAGACCCTGGAGAACGACTCATTAGACGAAACAGTTGATCAGTTGAATAAGAAATTTGCCGAGAATATATTTACTCAAGTGAAATTGACGCAAAGATACTTACAGAGTGTATGGTTACAATCATTCAAGGAATTCATAAAAGGTGAGATTAAATCTGGAATTATCTCGAAGTCCATTCAAAAAGAGGAGAGTTTACCCATCGATATAACTTTAGAAGGTATAGAAGAAGCTGAAACTAATTTTAATTAAATCTCTAATATCTTCAATTTTTTAAAAATAGAATATTTTTTAGATAATTTTGTAAGACAATTTAACTTCAGAATCAAGTCGCATTTCAACTATTTTGGATACCCTGAAACTGATAATGCCCAGATCTTTGTGAATATTCCTTCAATGCCGGTTTATCAAGTGACATGAATACCATTTGGAAAACACCTTTCTGATCTGTAATTTCAATCGGTTCGTCTGATGAATTGTAAACGAAGAATCTTATTTTTCCCATAAAGCCTGCATCCACGAATCCAAAACTGCCGATAAGGCCCTTTCGAGAATACGATGACCTTAGAAGCATCTGCGCCATTAAGAACGATGGTAACTTTACATATTCCTTTGTTTCTAGCTGCATGCCTTTCTTAGGTTCAACGATAATTGGGTTCTCTATAGAGAAATCATATCCATTAGGAGTCAACTTTGATTCGTCAAAGGGAGTTATCTCCAAAGTACCTACCCTAATTAATTCCAGTATGGTTCCATCAGAAATAATCATATAATCGGGAAAACTTTTATTTCTTAAATTTTTTCCCCGCAATGGTATTTGATGATACATTAAAGAATCATTTTATTGGGGGTTACATTGTTGAAATCCCAGCTTTATCCTTCCCATTAATAAATCCAGAAATCTCCAAACTCCAAAATTATATTGCAATGCCGATAAACCAAGGAGTTAATTTTTTAGTTAAAAGCTCAGATTTGACTCTCATAAGGACATATGAGGATCAGACTATTCATATTGATGACAAATCCGAGATACTCCGTAAGTGGTATGATCCCTTCGTTTTTATGGAGAAGTTGTCGAAACAGAGGGGATGGGACAAACGACCTGAAATATTCTTGTATAGAGGTTTTGAACTGGAGGATAACTTATCAATGGAATATTCCATTGCATTATCAGCAATATATGCTTATTCTTTGGTAAACAATGTTACACTTTCTATAGCTGAAGTGGAACAGCTAACTCTTGAAATATTGGAAAGGTTGAAATTCAGATTCAGAGGCTTTAAAGTAAAGTCAATTCTTAATCAGAAGTTCGGAGAATTTATTGTTGGAAATGATAATGGAGTAACTGGCGAAATTATGAATACAGAAAGCATAAAAATCTATCATATAACCAGGAAAAATTTGCTAAAAAATGAAGCCTATACTGAGTTTATTAAAAAATTAAATTCAATTTTCAAAAAATTAGATGGTAAAGGCCCGTTAAACTATCCATATAACAATTATAATACATTTTATTCATCCGAACCCTTAATATATAAAAAGATGGTAGATGCTCTCAGTAACGGAAACATGGAAGTTGTGGCTGAGGCCTCTTACGATTCGGCACTAGGTATCAGGGATAGTTTGAGAATTACATCCAACTTCCAAAATGAGCTTTCTCATTTAATGGACTCCTATGGAATAATTGGTTATTTCTTTAATTTGGGAGAAGGGGAGGGCGGCATAACAGCCTTCTGGGATCGCGAAAATTATGAAAAATTTGTAACCAATGTAATTAGGGATTATTTTCTAAAATACGGGATATCCTTGATTGTCAGGGAAATTAAATTAGGTCAAGGAGTACAAATAAAGAAAATACCGATAAGTTAATCCCCTAAGTATCTTTTTGCTATCAAAATATAGATAAGTACAGCATCTGAAATCAGCAAGACCAGACCCGAACCTAATAAAATTAATGATATAGAGTAGTAAATTGTAGGTCTTATTATGGAGTAACTAAATTCCGGACGATAATTGGAGTGGAATATAACCACATACCTCCCTTGCAGGCTCGGGTATGTGTAAATGTTGCCTAACACTTCCGTATAATTTATAACATAATCATTCGGATAAGATTGAGATATATTCGCAGTAGAGTTGACGAGTACGAGAGTGGGAGTTTCGTTTGCGGTAATGGAAAATTGATCTGTATAATTTAAGGTTATTATATTTGAAACATATAATCCATTCTTATAATCTGTTAAATTATTCCCTATTATCTCCCTGTAGGCTAAATTGAATTGACCGTAGTATATTCCGACCCCTATTAATGCAAACGAAGTTAATAAAATCAATATAATCACAGCTATCTCACGCTTATTCATCGCTTTCACATTTGTCATGTAAATTTAAGATTTCTTAATTATACTTTCTGAACATTCAATAAATTTAGACCTCAATGAGATTAAAATACATGTTTTAATTCCCTCACCAAGGAAGGTTGAAACTATGTCTTTATTTGGAACTAATGGAATTAGGGGAATCTTAAATGAGACCTTAGACCCGGAGCTAGCGTACAAACTTGGAATGGCTGCGGGTACTTATTTTGAAGAGAGCGAAATTGCCATAGCCAATGATAGCAGAACAAGTTCAGATCTTCTCAAACAAATGGTAGCTGCAGGAATTATGAATGCTGGTAAAAATGTCATTGATCTTGGTCTCTTTCCTACCCCCGGTTTGCAGGTTTACTGTAAAACGCATGCAATCCCCGGAGTCATGATTACTGCTTCCCACAATCCGCCAGAATTCAATGGATTGAAACTAGTACGACCTGACGGACTTCACCCAAACAAAGAACAAGAATCAGAGGTTGAACGCATTATTATGGGTGATTTATACTATAAAACTACCTGGGATACCGTGGGCAGAATTAGGTCAGAAGATGCTTCAGAAATTTACATAGCAAGAATTCATAAATTTATAAAAGTTGCTAAAATAAGAATGTCTAGACTAAATGTTCTGGCAGACCTCGCCAATTCTGTGGCTACCAAAACTACTCCCGCGTTATTGAGATCAATAGGTGTAAAATATACATCTATAAATGGAAACCCCGATGGATTTTTCCCAGGAAGGAATCCAGAGCCGACAGAGGAGAATCTTCAAAAAACCATAAATTTTGCAAAATCTGGGGGATTTGATCTTACTGTTGCCCACGATGGAGATGCTGACAGGGCAGTATTTTTGGATGAAAATGGAAATTTCATAGATGGAGACAAGGTTGTAGCGATAATTGCAGACCATATACTTCAAAGCAAAAAAGGTGATCTGGTAACTCCAGTATCTTCTAGCTTCCTAATAGATTGGGTTGCCAAGAACCACGGGGTTAAGGTTCATAGAACAAAGGTAGGAGCTCCCATAGTTGCGGACGAATTGGAAAAAATAAATGGACTATTTGGTGGTGAAGAAAATGGTGGAGTGATATATCCTGAGTATCTAAATGCCAGAGATGGAGCATTTGCATTGGCCATGATGCTCGATATAATTGCATCTGAGGAACAAAGCATATCAAAAATTGTTGGGAAGATGCCAGATTATAAAATTAAGAGAATAAGAATTCCTATGAATAGAGATTTCGATTCCATAAAGAAAGAACTCCTGAACAAATATCAAGATTTTGATAAGGATGAAACAGACGGTATAAAGCTAATAAAGGGGGATAAATTCATACTTGCCAGGAAATCTGGGACTGAGCCCATAATAAGAATATATATAAGTGCAATAGATGAGGACTGGATTTCAAGTCGGGAGAATGAAATAAGAAAAATCATCTAATTACCTAGTTTTAACTACAAAAAAGATTTATTTTTATTTACAGTATATAAATATGCAACTAGAACCGGATACTTTGGTGAAGAAGGTTGGAGAGACAATAAAGGGTATTTCAGAATCACTTTATCCGCATATGGACATTACAGAGGAAGGTAATAAAATTAGGATATATTTGGATGTGCCTGGATTTGAAAAAGAGAACATAAATATTACAGCTATGAAATACGGTATAAAGGTCACCGGGAAACGCGATAAGAAATTGGAAGGACAGGTAATTTATGAAGAGAGAGTTACTAAATTCTCTAAGTATATTAGAATAATGAGGGAATTTGACAGCGATTCCATTGAAGCCAAGCTTGAAAACGGTGTTTTGAAAATAATCTTGACATTGAAAAATGTTAAAACTGTTAAAATTGATTAATTTCTTACGTTAAAGAGAGAATACCCATCGAAATCCCTGCTATAATGAATATCAGGAATAACCAAAAATTATCCCCTTTTCCATAGAAAATTGATCCTCCTATGAATAATCCGGCAGATATAATTGCATACTGATATCTGTTATCCTTTTTCTTATTCATATTTAAATATATGGATTTGACTAATTCGGGTATTTGTTTCATTTGATTGTATGTTTTGAATACTTTGTACGGTATGTCCTTGATTTTTCTCACAAATACTTTTCTTTCCGCTTTCTCCTCTTCCATGATTTCAGATACTGTAGCTATAAAGTTGAAATTTGGATCAAGGGTTTTGCAGACTCCCTCCAGTATAACGCTCATTCTCGCAAACAAAGTCAGATTATAAGGAAGCCTAAATGGAAATCTAAATAAGATTTCATCTGCCTTTCTAACTAATTCCCTATATTCTATTTCTGTTATATCCTTACCTTCTAGACTCTTAAGGGCCATTTTTATTGCTTCTACCATTATTGCCTTATCCGCCAGCGGATCCACTATACCCAGGTCAGTTAAAGTTTCTACAAGATTGTCGGCGTCTAGCTTACTCAAATAATAGTAAGCCAAAATTAATCTATCCCTCGTTTCTTCAGAGATTTCTGATGTCATACCAAAATCCAATAACACTATTGTTCCATCCTTTCTCACTCCAATGTTTCCTGGATGCGGATCTGCATGAAATCTACCTTTTCTTAAAGCAAGCCTCAAAAACATTTTGTCGACGTTCTTGGCCAGTAAATTTGGGTTTAATCCTTCTTTCCTTATAGAATTCAGGTCGGTTATCTTTATGAAATCAAGGTATTCCATAACCAATACTCTTTTAGTAGATATTTCCTTGTAAACCTGTGGAACCTTTACGTTAAAATCAAGATCTAATTCTTCTAACTTGCTCCCTATGATATCTATTGATTCTGCCTCTCTCTCATAATCAAGTTCTAAATAAATTGAATTAAGGAATTCTTCCATCATGGGTCTTAGTGCAAATGATTTACCGGTATTCCTTTCCAACATGTTAATCAAAAGTCTAATTTTTGGCTTATCCCTCTCAATTATTTTTTCTATATTTGGTCTGTGAACTTTAACAGCCACAGGCTTTCCTTTATATATAGCTTTGTAAACCAGACCCAATGATGCTCCAGATAGCCCCTCACTATAAAATTGTTCGAATACCTTATTTATGTCGCCTATTTCTGCCTTAATTACCTCTTCTACCTCCCTGAAATCAGGAAATGGAACTTTGTCTTGAAGATTTGATAAAGATTCCATATATTCCTCGGGCAATAAATCCCTTCTTGATGAAAGCAACTGCCCAAATTTTATAAAAATTGGCCCAGATTTTATTAATGCTTTAAATAATTTATCTGCCTCTTTTTTTGTTTTATTTGGATCTGGAGGCATACCTGTCTTATTTAATGTCTTCTGATAATAACTTAAATATCTAATCCTAGGATAGAACCTTGCAACTATTGCTAAAAGTCCCAAATAACCCCTCACTTTATAATTCATTGCATTGTAAATGCTTGAATTTATAAAAAAAGTTCGGAGTTTAAGGGTAAAGTAAAACTCTAATCTTTATCGAGAAGATACACGGTCTCCCCTTAATGTGAAATTTAATAATGATCAATTTCCTATATTTACTGATATATAACAGGACTATTGAGCAGGACCTTCCATAAGACAGAAGACTCCTTGAAACTGTAATGGAGTTCAAGGAAGTAATACGAATATTTCTGGACTATGGTTTTAGGAGTAATAATCTGATTTCTTCAGGTCTTTGTCAACGAGCCAATTGTTGCGTTTTAATGAAACCCCCACACAAGGGTGTAGGGATCACAGCTTCAAGTTCCGAAGCTTTAACGTATGTTACTTGATCTGAACTCTACATAACTATTTATTATTCTTCCAATTAATCTTAGATAATAGATGAGAAACCTAACAATTGTTGGGGCCCAATTCGGTGATGAAGGAAAGGGAAAAATTATAGATTATTTGTCGAGCTATTTTGACATTGGTGTGAGGTTCAACGGCGGGGAGAATGCTGGTCATACCGTTGTAAATTCTGGGAAACAGGTAAAATTTCATCTAATTCCAGCAAGTTTCTTTGGAGTAAAAACCTTAGTACTCGCCAACGGAGTAGTATTAAATCTAGAAAAATTGTATTCTGAAATTCGTGAATTATCCACAATTTCGAAATTTCCAGATCTTTTTATTTCTAAATTAGCCCACATAGTTACACCTGCTCATTTTAAAAGGGATTCCCTCCTAGAAGGAGTCAGGGGAAAAAGCCAAATTGGAACCACATTAAAAGGGATTGGACCTGCGTATGAGAGTAAATACGGGAGGTATGGTATAAGAATTATAGACCTCTTACAGGACGATGTTTATGAAAAATTCAATCTACTATCTCAAATCTACAATATTCAGATTTCTAAAGAAGAGATAGAAAAAATTATAGGGATTGCCAGAGAATTTTCTGGGAATTTAATTGATACTGCAGACTTCTTATTGGAGAATATTGAAAGAGGAAAAAAGATATTGTTCGAAGCCGCACAGGGAACTTTTATTGACATTGAATTTGGAACTTACCCTTATGTTACATCTTCCCATACTATTTCGGGAGGCGTGACCGTTGGAACTGGTTTGCCCCCTAAATACATAGAAAAGGTTATGGGTGTTGCAAAATCCTATATAACAAGGGTAGGTGAAGGGTATTTCCCCACAGAAATTTTCGGTAATGAAGCTGAGGAACTAAGAAAATTGGGTTGGGAATATGGTGCTACCACGGGGAGACCTAGGAGGGTAGGATACTTTGATATTCCCATGCTAAGAAAGTCAGCCAAATTGAATGGATTCGATTACATCGCTTTAACAAAGGTAGATGTCTTGGGAAAATTCAAGAAAATAAAGGTAGCAATTTCTTATGAAGTCAATGGATCAGAGGTCAAAGAATACGATCCTCTTTTGAAAGTGGATAAGGTAAATTATGAGGAATTTAAGCCCTGGGATGATAATCCTAATAATCTAGAAAAGTTTATAGATTTTATTGAGAGTGAAATTAAGATTCCTATTCCCATAGTTGGAAATGGAGAAGATAGGGATAAAATAATAGTCAGGGAAAAAATTTATTAATATAGTGAGAAAGGAGAGACGTAATCTCCTTTCAATTTTCTCAATTCTAATAGTCCTTCCTCTTCTTTCTTCAAAACCTTGAAGACCTCCTCTGGAGAAGTCTTAATCTTTGAATAAACTTCAACTATTCTCTTGTTTTTGTTAAGAAGTTCAGGTATCCTGATTGTGAATTGTTTTTCATAGTCCTCTTTTGAATAATCACGATTTAAAACTTTCTTGAATAAAGGTTGCAGATCTTCATACCTCGGTATGTAACCTATAGGTGTCTCAACACCCTTTACGTCATTATGAACCCTTAGCTCCATCCATTTTAACCACACAGCCTTGTCAGTCTTATGATTCAGGAATTTCCCGTTAGAGTCTCTAAGGAAATAATTAACTCCAAATATCTTTGGCACATCGGTTAGCTTCCTTCCAAATTCAAGATAATTCTTCAAATATAAACCCAAATCCACTGATAAAAACTCCATTATACTCATGGCGTTGAAGGTTCTTACACCCTCCTTCCCAAGTGAGGCTGCGGTTGTTTCTGATTCTATGGATGCACCCTTTGCAATTATACCGTGTTCCCAATCAAAAGCTTCGGAAACGGGTACCCAGGTATCAGGGTCCCTGCCACCATAAATGATACCCCCTAGTGGTACTCCAGACTGTGAATTTAAGGCATTTTTATCAAGATTTGGGAAATCCTCCAGTGGGGCAGTGAATCTGGCATTCTTGTGAGATGGAGGAATTTCCTTCCCCTCGGCATCTTTTTTCCCTTTATACCAGGTGCCACTATGATTTTCCCCCCTATCGGGTATTGGTTCACCCATACCTACCCAATATGGCTTTCCGTCTGAAACAAGGACGTTGCTAAATATTACTTCCGCGTTGGAGTGCAATACGGACCAGATTATAGGGTCATCCTCTTTATTTATGCCATCTATGATGCCAAAAATTCCGTTTTCAATATTTATGGCATATGGTTTACCATTTATAACCTTAATAAATGAAAGGTCATCTCCAACGAGTCTTTCTCCCGGCACCATACATGTAGAAGTTTTCCCGCACATGGATGGAAAAGCACCCGTAAAGTATGTTACTCTTCCATTTGGACCATTGACCCCCATCAAAAACATATGTTCAGATAACCAGCCTTCTTTTAGTGCCTTATAAATTGTTAACCTAAAAGCCGGCTTTTTTAATCCTACAGTATTTCCTGCATACTGGGTATTTACGGAAAAAGCTGTCAGCCCCTCATTATCAAAATAAATTCTTCTTTCCCTAAGATTCTTGGATACCTTCCGTTCATCGAGTTCTCCCTCGCTATGGACAAATTTCATGAAATTGAGGTTGGGTTTCTTAACGAAATCTTCATAGGCTGTTCTGTAGAGAATTATCTCGCTATGTAGAACATATGGGGAGTCTGTAATCTGAACAGCGTATTCCGACATCGGCGAATTATAGGGCCCAAGTATGAAGAAACCTATATACATAGTTCTGCCTTTCATTATCCCCCTAAATTTTGATTCAATATCCTTTATGCCATCCTCTCTCTTCATGGTGTTCAGAAATGGTAAAGATTCACCATTAGGAGTTAAAATTTTTGTATTTTCCTTATCTCTAGCTTGATCGTAATAATTATCAAAATGGTATGTATGGTTCCTGTTTTTCAATCTTTTTTCTTCTCTATCCAGAAGGGCTTTCAGCCTAACAAACTCTTTATCATCTTCACTGTCCGTTAGAACAAATAAGTCCGAAGGTTCCATTAAATCCACATACCATCCAATAAATTCAGTTAGAACCTCATTTTCAATATTTTTCAATTTGTTTACTTGTTCCTGGCTAAATTTATTATAAGAGCTTCCAAAATCAGCCCTCATAGATGGTTAATCAAAAAACCTTAAAAAACCTTTGGTAAATTAGCCTGAAAATTGCAATCCGGAAACATTTTATTCATAAATACATTATATAGAGAAATGAAAAGGCATTTTCTCTCGAAAAGAGAATCCAGTGAATTCTTGGATATAATGGAAAAATATGGGATACAGATTAACATTAAGAATCTAGAGATAGAAGAAAACGATGTTTCCATTATTTATGCAGAGAAGAAGCCTATTCTTCTTAAATATCAAGAACAATGGCTACCCACTGCTAAAGCTATGCTTGATAGGAATTTCCCTTACGTAATTGTGGATGACGGTGCTGCAAATAGCATAAAGAATGGAGCCAAGCTTTATGCCGTTGGTATAACAGAAGTATCCGGAAATTTGGAAATTGAAAAAACATGTATAATCGCGGACAAGGATGGTAAAATCCTAGGGTCTGGACTAGTTAAAAGTGATCCAAAAGAAATACAAGAGAAGAAGAGAGGTGCATATATACTGGTTTATGAGAGGGTTTGAATCT
>JAFMDN010000020.1 GCA_017857235.1 Methanobacteriota archaeon | reverse complement strand
ACCAATCCATTCAAAAATAAATGGTCGTTTATATACCCTAATTTTTCGGAGTTAAGGTTAGAAATAATAGCTAATGAACATGCCATGCCAAACATATCAATAGGAAAGGAAAAGTCATTAATAACACTAATAGCATCATAATTTAAAAAAGGTTAAACAATAAAATTTAAATATAGGATTCAGATATGTAAATGTCTTGTTTCCTGCGTAATCACCGAGTTATTTCGGTGGTCCTTAACTCGAGTAATCGAGCTCCAGAATAGTTTGCATTATAATCACGTAAATGAAACATAGATCTTACTCCAATAAGTAAAAGCCGCTACAATTTTATGCTATAATTTTGCCAAAAATATAGCTTCAAAGTTGCTCTAATAATTACTAATTTCTCAGTGGCCAATATCAAAAAATTCAATAGCTCTCTCCCCAATGAATCCACAAATTCTTCACTTTTGCAGGAAACAAGAAAAAAAGAAATAAGGTGAACAATATGGTAGAGATTTTTTTGTATATATATTTTGTTGTGGGGGCATTGATTCTAGAAACAGAAGCAGAGGGAGACAGAATTTATTCCATAAGGCCCAGGAAAATACGGGATTTTCTTGAGATCTGCAGTGAGATAATAATAGACAGAGAAGCAGAAATTGCCATAAGAAATAATGGTTATTTTGACATACAATGCAAAGGAATCCAAGAAAGTTTTCTCAGATACCTTGAGGAAAATTTTGATGTAAGGATACAGGAGATAGATTATTTTCCAGTGAGGCAGTGGAACGTATACACTACTTTACAGCCAAGATATCAGCTGAAGTTGCAGAATTCTCTGGTTGAAGATTTCATAAAACATTCAGTTCTAGGAGACACGTTAATAATTAAAACAAAATTTCATAGACCAAAGATTGTGGACTGGTTCAAACTTGGCAATAAAATTTACCAAATATGCTTCGATGTGGAAATATACATCCCAGAGCTTCCGAGGTTATACAATCACCATGGGTCACAACAGAATTTACAACTGGAGAAGGGGCATAAACTGATTCTAACCACAGAGGAAATTGGACATTTAATTGGGGGTGCCTATTCTTGGACTTCTGGCAAATACAGGAAGGAACGGAAATAGGAGTAGCTGGGAAAAGGATACTCGTCAGCAAGGAACAACTAAAGCGACACACCATCATAATAGGTAAAACTGGCACTGGTAAATCTTACCTCTTGACAAATCTTATTGAAAATATCAGAGGATCAAGGAGACTTATAGTATTTGACTTGCACGGAGAACTCTGGAAATATTCAAATGAAGATTCTTATATAATAGCATTGAGACCTTATATTGATTCAAAGGAAGCATACTTGAAATTTAATCTAATGGGAGTACTACCCTACAGAAACTCATATGAGAAAATGCTCAATGAAGATCTAACGATAAAAAGTTTGAAGGACATTTTTTCTAGGGAAGAAGTATATTCACATGGAACATGGGGACCAAGGATAGAATTGATTTTTACTCTTTTGCCTAAATTGTTACTAAAATATAGGGCCAATCCTACCATCGAAGATATGCTGGAAATCCTATTAGATCCATATGCCAGAAGGGATTTCTTATCAGAGCTGGAAGAAACAGACAAAATGAAATACTACAGCATATTCAATTCACAGGGTTACGATTACATAAGTTCAAGCGTGAATAAGCTCATGCCACTTTTATCTAGCGAAATATCTAAAAACGCCTTTTCATCAAAATATGATTCTTTGGACTTTTCAAAACTTGATAAGGATCTGTATATCGTGTTATCCGCCGAATATTCATCACCCCTCATAGTAAAGCAATTCTCCATTATGCTCCTCTATAAAATTTGGAACAATCTGCTGATCAACAGGTTGAAGGATGTTGGACTGGTAATTGATGAATTCCAGATATTGACCCCTTCCATCGCGGAAATATTCCTTACAGAAGGAAGAAAGTTCGGGTTAAATCTAATTGCAGCAACCCAAACAACTTCCTCTCTGGGGCAAAAAATCAATGAGATATTGAGAACAAATGTTTCCAATATTATTGCATTCAAAGGTTCAGAAATTGATTTTTACAATCTAACAAAAGAGGAACTTTGGTTGAATCAAGAACATCAATTCCTATGGGCAGATGTATTTTCATCCATGCATTTTCGCGGATCTTTAAGGTATTTTTCAAGAAAGGAGAGAAACTTTGAACTGTCTAAAGAATTCTATGATTATGATACCGAACTAAAATTTGACGAAAGGTCGTGGAAAGATCCATATTATCTTCATATATTATCAACCCTTAACCTCGTATCACTTGAAGGAAATAAGATTGTACCCAATGAAGAATATATGAAGCTTCTGGGGAGCAGAAAGGTCAAAGGAAGGGAGAGCCTATACCACAGATATCTAATAACGAGAGCATACTTATTTTTCAAATCTCTGGGGTTAAATGCATATGAGAACATATTAATGGGGGATGGCCAACCTGATCTAGTAGTCAGAATAAATGGGAAGTATTTTCCCGTAGAATGTGAATATTCGGACATTAAAAAGCCAGAACGGATTCAGGACAAGAAATCAAGATACAAAGATGTGATATTCGTAACTTTCAGAGGATATGAATCAAAGTTACCACAGGATTCTAAAATTATCATAATACCACCGATTGGGGAAGAAAGCGAAATAAAAACAATTAATTTTCAAATAAATTAAAAACTAACCACGTGGTAACCATTTTCCAAAAAATACTTTAATCTTGCACCATAGGGTTCCTGATTGATTCCCATAAGTTTTAATTCAGCTTCTATTCCCATATTTTTTGCAAAAGCTACACATGCAGAATCAATGGCCCCCAAATTTATTAATTTATTAATTATATCTTTTCTCTGTCCTGAGGCTTTTGCAAGTGTGGCCTCACTTGGCCCCAGAAATAGCAATTTTATATCTTCAAATCTTTTATTCTCAATCATGCGTAATGCTGTGTTTATTGCAAGATCAAATTTCTGAGGGGCATCATCCCCGCTTGTAACCAGATATAACAGCTTGGTCATGAAGGATTATCAAGTAACTATAATTAACCTTTTCGGTAGTTCATTTTAAAATATTTAGAATAGGAATTCATATTGTAAATTATGGAAATACACATAGATGGAAATGCCAATAACATAAGATTTTCCGCTGCACATTTCATTCCAGGAGAATGGAAATGTGATAGAATCCACGGCCATGATTACAGTATATCAGCAACCATAGAGGGAGATTTAGGAGATAAATCTTATTTTTTGGATTTCACAGGAGCAAAAAAGGCGCTAAGGGATATTGCAGATTATCTGGATCATATGGTTCTGGTTCCAAGGAAGAACAGTCAGATGAAAATAGAGGAATTCGATGGAAGTGTAAATGTTTCCTTTAGGGGGAAAACTTATATTTTCCCGGCCAAAGAGGTTAGATTTTTGGATGTAAAGGATACAACAGCAGAATGTCTTTCTAATTACATACTTGATGAAATTAGGAAAAAACTTGATCCTAATTTAATAAGGATTGAAATTGAAGTTCATGAGGGTCCTGGTCAATATGCAAGATCAACGTGGGTTAAAGGTCATTAATTTACTATCAGGAGGATTGGATAGTTCCACACTCCTGGCTTGGGCTGTAAGCCAGGGGTATGAGGTCACAGCCCTGTCCTTCGATTATGGACAAAGGCATAATCGTGAGCTGGAATCAGCCAAAAAAATCGCAAGATATTATAAGGTAGACCATAACATAATGAAACTGGATCTTCGATCAATCGGTGGAAGTGCTCTTACAGATAATATAGAGATTCCTGATTATGGAATGGAAGAAATTGGTAAAGAAATACCCGTTACCTATGTCCCAGCCAGAAATACTATATTACTTTCAATTGCTCTCGGGTTAGCAGAGGTAAAGGGGGCCAAAAAAATACTAATAGGTGCCAACTCCATTGATTATTCTGGTTACCCTGATTGCAGACCTGAATATTTTAAGGCTATAAATGAGGCATTTAGATTGGGAACCAAGAGGGGTGTAGAGGGGGATCCAATTGAAGTTGAGGCTCCATTGCTTCATATGACGAAATCGGATATTGTAATTCTGGGAAGCAGGTTAGGATTGCCATTTGAATTGACTTGGTCATGTTACAGAGGAGGGGAAAAGGCCTGCGGAAGATGTGATTCATGTAAACTTAGACTAAAAGGATTTATGGAAGCAGGGCTTACGGATCCGCTCGAGTATGAGGAATATCCTGAATTCTATAAAGAATATCTGAAAATTAGGGGGAAATTAGATAAATAGGCGGAGCCCATTGGTAAAATAGGATTGATGCCATCATGTCTTCCCAGAGAAAAGAAGTTCTCTATTCCATTGGCTTAGGAATTTTGTTAATGATTGGTGCAATATCGATTCAATCGGTATTGCAATCAATTCCAGCTATATACCTTATTGTTAAATACGGGTTAAAGGAATTACCGGCAAAAATAGTTGCATTAGAGGTAAAATACCCATTAATTTACGCAATTTATATAGGTACTATTGCTGGAGTAATGCAGGAATTATTCAAATATCTTGCAGTTGAATTGAAGCCCAAGGTTTTTGCATTTTGGATAGGTATTGGCTTTTCCGTGGTAGATATATCAGTGCTATCAATCGATGTTGCAATCATTAAGGTTTTTACGATATTTGTTTTACTAAATGTAATAGTCTCACTCTCTTTTCATTCCGGGACAGCCATGATGCTTAAATATGGCAGATTGGCCAATAGTAAATATTTATTTTTGTCTATAACCATAATTTTGCATTCCTTTATTGATGGAGGCCTCGTATTTCTTGATATACTTTCCATATTGGTAAAGCCGGCAGTAATAAATTATTACATTAATATATATTGGTCGATTGTTATGTTGATATCAGTATCTGTACTAATACTGGGGTGGATTTTTATCAATAGAGTCCAGGATAAGCCAAATATCTATGGCCAAACTTCTCAATTTTAATTTTTATTTTCTCAGTTGATTGTTTTATATTAAGAAAAATGCATATAGGAAATTATCCTTTATGAATGATGATAAGGGATATAGAATTTACATCCATGGAAGGTAAAAGATTTGCACCCATTGATTTTAGACCGCAGGAGGTCAGAATAGACCAAAATTTGTCTATCGTTGACATCAGAAAGGAAGGGGAAAATTTTAGGGTATTTTTCAAATTCATAACTACTTTTTCAGGAATGGGAAGCATCAATATAGAAGGAAACCTTCTATACAATGGTATAGACCTTGAGCCTTCATGGAAAAAAGATAAGAGCATTGCTGAGTCTGCGGCGCAGGAAATTCAAGGATCCATATTTGCTGCTTCTACGGTAGAAACTATACTTCTCGCAAGGGATCTCAGATTACCCCCTCCGCTCCCAATGCCAACTATACAAAAGAAAAAGGATATAATAGGATTTGGATAATCAATATTCTCTCCATCTATGGCCGCATTTAGCGCAAATGTAAAATTTGGTCTCGGGCTCATCAGCAGCTCTTGTCTGTGCAGCTTCCCAATAGGCACCCTGATTTCCACATTTGGGACAAATAGCATTTTTATCTAAAGGAAGATTTATCTCTTCTTTTTTAACAACTATTAATTCTCTCTTCTTCCCCTTTTCTATTATTTTCTTGCTTTCATTTTTCTTTATGGGCATTTCGTATCCACAGGAGGCGTTGCTACATACCCATTTGCCGTTTTTTGGCATCATCATTGATCCGCACTTTGGGCAAAACACAAAGACCTCTAATTTAAATCTCTTTAATACATTTTCCCTTAATGGAACTCCCCTGTATAAAAGTAAGAAAAGAAATAGCCGAGAGTACAATAAATAAATTGAAAAGCGATGGTAGATTGATTCAGGGTTATCAATTGAGGAAAGAAGGGGAGTTTGTTTTAATTCCCTGCCGTGATGGAAACGAAAAGGCAGATTTCAAAGAGGTTAGAAAAAACTATCTTGAGCATAAAGGAAGTTTTGAAAAGATAGGAGATTTCTACGTAATAAAGGAAAGAAATAACTGGGAAGAAATAGCGAAGATGTTGATTGAGAGGGCCAACCCCAGGGCCATATTCCTAGATTCTGGTGTAAAGGGAAATTCAAGAATTAGAGATTTAAAATTGATTTATGGTGAGGGAGAGCCTAAGGCATTTCATAGAGAGAATCATATAAAGCTTTACGTAGATCTCTCCAAAGCTTATTTTTCACCAAGGCTAGCTACAGCTAGAATTCGAGTATTGAACAATGTGTTAAAATTCAAACATGATGTAGTTATAGATATGTACACAGGAATAGCTCCAATTTCCATACTCCTGAAGAAGAACGGGATAAATGTTTACTCCTTTGATATTAATCCAGAGGCTGTTAAAATAGCTAAGTTAAATTTTCAGCTCAATAAGGTTCAAGGAAATCTGGCAATAGCCAATTCAAACAGCCTAGCAAAGTGTTTAGCTAAGGCCGATCAGATAATTATGAACAATCCAACCCAGCGAATTGAAACATCATTGGAGGTTATGGAACATTTCAAGGGGAAAGTAATCCATCTGTTTTTAATGCTTAAAAAAGACCAAAAAATTGAGGAAATTTTTAAGGGTACAGAAATTCTGGAGAAATACGAGATCCATGGTTATTCGCCATCTGTATCATTATATTATCTTTTAATGACAATGTTAGAATAAGATATTAATAAGAAATTAATGAGGTGTGAATAATAATGCCCGAGCGTGGGATCTCAGATGAATTAATTAGGGCGGTGCGGGAACGTTATGAGAATAGACTATTGGAAACAGTAAAGAGATACCCACTGCCTGAACATGTAGGGGTTATAATGGACGGTAACAGGAGATTCGCAAAGGAAATGAAACTTACGGCAAATGACGGGCATTATTTGGGAAAGAAAAAACTTGAAGAATTTCTGGATTGGTGCTTTGAAATAGGAATAAGAATAGTAACAGTATATGCATTTTCCACCGAAAATTTCAAGCGCGACAAAGAAGAAGTTGAATTCCTAATGAGTCTTTATGAAGAAAGTTTTAATGATCTGATAAAGGATAAGAGGGTTAATGAAAAGAAAATTAGAGTAAGGCTCATTGGGAAGACAGAGCTGCTTCCACCAAGAGTGCTCGAAGCTGCAAGGAAGGCAGAAGAACATACGAAAAATTATAATAATTATTTTTTAAATGTGGCCATAGCCTACGGTGGCAGAGAAGAAATTATAGATGCCATAAAGAAGGTTGCTTCAGATGTTAGGGATGGAAAAATAACGGTTGAACAGATTGATCACGATTTATTCAAGAAGTATCTGTACACTGGGGAACTTAAGGATCCAGATTTAATAATAAGGACATCTGGTGAGGAAAGGATAAGTAATTTCCTTCTATGGCAATCGGCATATTCTGAACTCTATTTTATGGATATATACTGGCCGGAAATGACAAAATTAGACCTGTTAAAGGCAATAAGATCGTTTCAGGAAAGAGAACGGAGGTTTGGTAGATAAATGCCGATAATCGGTATTGATGATACCGATTCATCTAAGGAAATGTGCACAACATACATTACGATTGAAATCCTGAGGCAGACTTCCTTGGACTTAATAGGATTACCAAAACTAGTTAGATTAAACCCGAATATACCCCTTAAAACAAGAGGGAATGCCGCAATCTCATTGAAATTGGGAAGGGGTTTTGGTAATAAAAGGTTCATAGGAGTCATAGGGGAGAGGGAAATTTATACATATGAAAAAGGCCAGGAAGAGAAGTTGGATATTGACATCCCCTCCATCATAGAAAAATATTCACCAAGGGATGAAAAAACCAATCCTGCTGTTGTTATTTCCAATCAAAATTTCAATGAAAATCTTTATTATGACGCAGTTAGGGGATTTGTAGATTACAGAAAGATAAAGGAAATGATTCCTGAAAACAACTACTGGACCATGAATGGAGAAATTGGATTAGTAGGGGCTTCTGCAGCAATATCGTGGCCAGAGAAGATAACAACGTTTGAGCTAATATCTTATCTACCCAGGGAAAAATGGGGAGGAGAACATTATGTGGATGATTCCAGCGCTAAATACATAGAAGAAAATTACCCATCGACATTTGACAGCTATGATCTTGTAAATGATTACAATGCCATTAGACCTACAACTAAAACACCTGTACTCTTTGGAATCAGGGGTACAAATTATCTGGATCTTTTGGAATCCTTAAAAAATATAAAAAGTGAACAATTTGAGTCATTCATAATTTATAATACAAATCAAGGGTCTGATGACCATATTGTTTCGAGGAAGGTTAATGAAATACAGCTGTACCATTCTTCAAAGATAGTTGTTGATGTTCTAGAAAATCCTATTAGCATGAGGGGCGGAATAGTTAAGGTAAAGGTTGGAGATAACACAGGATCAATTGATGCGGTGTCCATGGAACCTACAAAGAATTTTAGAAATATAATAAGAGAATTGAGAATCGGTGATAGACTGGAAATATATGGAGGAACTACAAAGCCAGGAATAATAAATATAGAGAAGATTAACATAAAATCCCTTTCAAAGGAAATAGTTTTGGAACCTCCCCTATGTGAAAATTGTAAGATTAAAATGGAAAGCAGTGGCAGAAACGGTTACTATAGGTGCAGAAGGTGCGGCAGAAAGGGGGAGCCAATTAAGCGGGAAATTCCAAGAAAATTGAAGGAAGGCTATTATGAGGTACCGGTAATAGCAAGGAGGCATCTTGCAAGACCATTGAAGTTAGGAGTAATCGTATGATGGTCTGCATTACAGGAACGCCTGGAACAGGAAAAACTACAATATCAAAAAAATTGAAGGAAACGGGTCATGAAGTTATGGATGTTATGGATGTTGCTAAAAATTGTGTGGCAGGAAAAGAATCGGGAGAATTGCTGCTAGATCCAAAATGTCTAGGAAAGATAAAAGTTGATGGTATTGTAGAAGGACACTTATCCTATCTGATGGACTGTGACATTGTTATTGTTCTTAGGGCACATTTAAAGGACATATACCCGAGATTAAAGGAAAGGGGTTATGATAGAAATAAAATTATGGACAATCTGGAATCTGAAGCCATGGATATAATAGGAAACGAGGCTAGAGAGATTCATAACGGCCGGGTTATAGAAATTCTAAACAGTGATATGAATGAAACAATAAAGAAAGTGATTGAAATAATCCATGGAAAAGAAATTGAACATAGAATATATGATCTCGCGGAGGAGATACTGGATTGGTACTAGATAAGGGAAGAGGAATAGCTTCAAAATTTATAAATCCAATCGCATCCAAGTTGTCTAAGGTTAACCCAAATGCCATAACATCTTTATCATTAATTTTTTCCATAATTTTTGTATTAACTATGTTCTATTCAATGCTATTAATATCATTCCTGCTACTCCTCTTTTCTTCATTTTTTGATGCCCTTGACGGTGCAATCGCCAGAATAGCAAATAAAACATCAAAATTAGGTGATTTCCTGGATCATCTGTTTGATAGATACTCAGACTTTTTAATAATTCTAGGAATTTCAATATCTATTTATGGTAACATATTATTTGGTTTGATTGCCTTGGCCGGAACCTTTATGACCAGTTATGTTGGGACTCAGGCGCAAGCTGTTGGATTAGGTAGATTTTACGGTGGCTTTCCGGGAAGGGCTGATAGATTGGTTATATTCATGCTTGGATTGGTGTTGCAATACTTCACAGGTAAAATATTCGGTTATTATATATTGAGCTGGGTACTTCTCTTCATAGGAATAGCAGGATTGTTAAACTCTGCTTATAGATCTTATAAAGTTATAAGATCCATTTGATTATTTGCCAGAACTGTTCTTTATTCTGTAGTACTGTAGCGGATGCTTTATCTTTCCACTCATGCAAAGATCATCAGATTCTTTGTAACACAGACCCAATGAACCAAGGGTTTGGCATGAAGGGACTTGGTATTCCCTGCCCCTTCCTTTTCCTGTAATGTGTTCCACCTGGTATTTTGTAATCTTTTCTGCAAAATCCGGAACCTTTCCAAACATCTTGATTATTTCATCGTTTTCATATCCCACTTTGTGCAAGAATGTTACCATGTAAAATCTGGCGGGGTGGGATAAATTTGCATTTTTTGATATGTCATCCAATATTTTTACCATACAAGGAGGAAACGCCTTTATATTCCTAGGTCCCAAATCAGATAGCTCCCTTCTGATTTCAATACTTGAAGCAATGATTGGTTTAGAATATTCTTCGAGTATTTTCCTAACTTCATCTGGAAATTCCACGGGTTTTGACACATCATCCAGGAATTGGGAGTAGAAAGCTTCCCTTATTATCTTTCTCAAAACATCCAGATTAACAAGAACATATCCTTCTTCAATCAATTGATTGCAAAGATTCAAATCTTTATCATTGAAAACTGTTGAATATTTCAAAAATGATGAAATAGGCAGGGCATAGTTGTCGTTACGCGGCTGTAGGTCTATTCCAAGCTCTTTTGATATTTCCGTAAGAACACCAAATTCCTCATTCCTCATAGCTTCATACAAATTTCTCCTTTCCCAGAGGGCATAGCGTGCTGAAACAAAATAGTCCCCAATATAGGTCAGAAGCATTTTGGCAGATATATAGAGAAGAACCCTATCTCTAGGGGATCTTATTTCCACAGGATCTACATTTTTATTTTCTAGAATTCTGTTAATTATACTGCCAGCTTTCTCAAGATATTCTCTGTTGTTTTCGAGGAAATCTTCCAGACTGGTTTTTAATTCAGGGTAATAATCCAACGCCAGCGACCTTAAAAACGGATAATTAAATAAATTATCCTCGTTCATACAATTATTAAATCCTTCTTAGCTTTAGTTAAAACCTGAGAACCGTTCTTCTTTACTACCACATCGTCCTCTATTCTTACGCCGCCAAAATCCGGAATGTATATCCCAGGTTCTACAGTAACAACCATGTTCTCCTTGAGCACGAAGTCATAGTTAGGGCCTAGCGCTGGATGGTCATGAACATTCAATCCAAGACCATGCCCAAGTGAGTGAATAAATCTTCCCTTATATTTAGTTGAATCTATAACCTTCCTGGCTATTCTGTCCACCTCTTTACCGTTAACCCCTTCTTTTATGGCTTTTATACCTTCCTTCTGCGCTTCAAGCACTGTGTTGTATATATCTATCATTTCTTCCGGTGGCTTTCCAAAAAAGTATGTTCTGGTAAGGTCCGAACAGTACCTTTGATATTTTGCACCGAAATCAACTAGCACAACTTCACCTTTTTTAAGCTTTCTATTTCCTCCCGTGAAATGTGGCTCTGCTGTATCTGGTCCAAAAGCAGCTATTGTATCGAATGAAGGTGAAGAAGCACCATGTTTCATCATCTGGTAATTAACTTCCGCAGCTAGCTCATTTTCAGTCATTCCTTCTTTGAGCATGTCAGGAATCATGTCTGCTACTTCTGAAACTATCTTAGAAGATTCCTGTATCTTTGAAATTTCTCTTTCTGATTTTATTTGCCTTAATTCCATTATATAATCCCCCACATCAATGAATTCTTTGTCAGGGAGAACATCTTTCAAATTTAAGAAGTCCTTATGTGTGAGTCCTTCATAATTTACCCCCAGAAATGTTACATCTGATGTAATCTCCTTTAAGATTTCTTTCAAATTATTTGAATTTTCAAATACCAAAACATCTAACCCCTCGGCCCTGGCAGTCTGTTCTTCAAGGTGGCTTGTGATTACGGTTAATTTCTTTCTCGTTAAATAAACATATGAGCCTTCAAACAATCCCCTGGTCAATTGGGTAAAGTAAAAAAATGAAGGGTCTGAATTTGTCTCTCCTCCATTATAAATCAAGATTCCTTCAGCGTTACCCACAAGATCAAATAATTTCTCAATGTTCATGTATGTAAAGGTGTTATTAATTAATTTATTTTATGTAAGTGACCCCTACTCCTAAGGCATATTCATATGAAATTTTTTAATTATCATTGTTATTTATTTTATGGCGATAAAGCTGGAAATTGAGAATTAATAGCATTCATGAGAATGAAAACTCAATAAGTTACAACTAGTATTTCGTTGAGGTCTATCCCTACATTATGCCCAAAATTGTATTTGGAAAATGAATACACAATCTCATTCCCGGCAACATACCAAGGTGATCTCCTAGCATCTTCCAAAGCCTGATCAGGTGAATACCTAATGATACCGTAACCTATGCCTTTTAAAACCTTTCCAATTAAATTTTGATAATCAACGAGGAATGCTTCATGGAATAAGTATATTAGATGATTCCTAGTTTCAACTATCTTCTTCAAGCTGAAATAAGGAAATTTATTAATAACATCCTCTCTCAGCACTATGAAGGAATCCCTTCTAGACATCCTGTTTAATATCTCCAGGCTTTCCTTGACCTTTGAGAGTGAAGGGTCACCCATGGGTAAAATAAAGATAATGAAATTGTTCCTGTTTTTTATTAGAAAATTTTCCTCCTCACCATTTATTTCGGGTAGAAAGCAAACATATACTACCTTATCCTCCCCTTTAAGGTAATTTAGATTATCAGAAGCTATTATTTCTCTAGATCTTTCTCCAATGGCCTTTAGCATTAATATCACTTACAAGGGTTCAATTTTTTTACCTTCAAGGTATTTTCTTATCTCAGGTTCATTTTTATTTTCAAATGCAATCAAAGCTTCGTCGTGGAGCTCTTTCTCCAAAAATGATAGTACAGCAGAAACTTGGTTAATATCAGCTAATCCCTTTTTTGTAATTATCTTCAAACCTTGAGGTTTATATGGGGAAGCATAAAATCGGGAAGCCATTATAAGGCCATCCAAATCATTTATAATTTGTCTATACTCCTTTTCAGATACCCTCAATATGTAACCTCTAGGTATTTTTCTATATTTTACGGACTCATATATTTCAGGCGTTTCAATTTTCATCCTGGACAAAAAATCACAATCATTCATTTCCATCAATTCTTGAAGTTTCATGTCCATAATTTTTAGGGCCTCATTTATCAGGGCAGACCCGATCAAGGCAATTCTATGTCTATATACGCTTCTGTACATGAGCATCCTGGCAATCATCAATCCTTCAATAGCAGGAAGGCCCTTTTCATCGATGCATAGTTGATTATCCTCTACCTCCATTGTATTTAATATCCTGGTTATATCCACGACTCCTAGAGCTACTCCCGTATATTTTGAATCCCTGGAGAGATAGTCCAGCTGATCCATGTCTCCATGTCCGGAAACTATCCTGCTTAATACTCCTGCTTTACCTTGGAGAATTTTTATAACCTCCTCCCTAAAATTGTCATCCATAGAATCCGATATTTCATGTCCGAGTTCACCTGTAATTATCTTTAGAGTCACTCCAAGGTGATCAACTCCGTATTTATTCTGCATAGCTTCTTCTCCTGAATGGGAATAAGGTGGATGTCCTACATCGTGCAGGAGGCCTGCAATAGAAACTTGCTCTATCTCCTCTTCACTCAATCCAATTTTCCTGCCAAGTTGTTGCGATAGATAATATGTTCCAATGGAATGTTCAAATCTTGTGTGGTTTGCACCGGGAAAAACAAGATAAGTTAGGCCCAATTGCTTTATTCCATTTAATCTCTGAAACTCCCTTGTTTCAATAATGGAGGATGCTAGTTTAGATAATTTTACCGAACCGAAAATGGAATCGTTAATTATCTTTTCTTCCGTCAATGATGGAACATGAATTTTACATAAATAAAACTATGCTATTTTATTAATGCCGGGCCACCGGCTTCGAAGGTCTCTATCATGGTTCCTTTAGCTCACTTCACCTCGGCCCCGCTCCCCCTCCAGCATCCTTGGTCCACGTTACCGTTGCTCCCTTCCGGTCCTGGCGGGGTTTCCGTGATTATCCGCACACCCCTCTCCTCCAAGAGAGGTATGTGGTACCAGGATCCAGAGGGACAGAACCTCATAGGATCCATGAGAGGGAACCATGAAGAGTTGCCTTCTGGGCCGGCTGTCGCCCCCGCGTATAGACGATTTCGGGTAGTAGGAGACGCCTAACCTCCCGGCCAAGCCCGGCGGAATAGAAAACAGATATTAAGAGAAATACTTTATGCTAGTCACTCCCTCCACTTTATGAAATAATTCCCCATAATCATAAGCGCAATTGTTTCTATTATAAGGATGGGGATGGAAATCGCATCATAAGGAGCCAGCCCAAAATACCCTTGGAGGAAAATGGAGGCTGGAGTTATTGGTGAAATAAGCAAAACCATTAGAAAATTTTTAGGTATTATGAAGTAAGGGTAAAATGTGGGAGTAAGTACTGTAGCTATTATGGATAGTATAGCTGTTATTCCCCAAACATTTCTTATATGTTTGAGTAGACCTGCAATTATAAAAGCCAGGTTAGTAAAAGATATGGTTATTAGAAAAATTACGAGTATTAGGACAATAAGCTTCAACAGATTAAGAATATGGAATATAAAACCCAAGGACACATATAATATTATTCCAGGTAGGGAAAAGACAAAATAAGATGCAGTCAGTGCCGTCATATAATCCATTTTCGTTAGGGGGCTTGCAACAAATAGATCCTGAAATCTTATTTGCAAACGGAAAAAGGCTGCGTCAGCCGCACCATTAATGGCGTTAGAAGTAACTATTGAAAGAACTCCACCAATTATAGCATAGGGTAATAATCTACCACCGGATATGATAAATATTAGGAAAAGGAGAGATAGTGGAAGAGCCAGGGACGCTATGAGATAGGAGGGTCCTCTTTTAATGAATTTTAAACCATAATTGTATGAGAAAATAAGAATAAATCTAAGATTCAAGAGTGACACCCCTAGATATGAAAAGGTCGTCTAATGTTATGTTTTTAACATCATATCCTTTAGACAAATATTCCTGGGCTCTATCATTTGGTACATATTTTATGGACAGTTTTCCTATTTTGACATCGTATTCCTCTCCATTTGTTTTTTCAACTCTAACTTTGTTCTTAAACGGTGCAAGCAGATCCCGAACAGTTCCCTGAGATACAACCTGCCCTTCATTAAAAACTATGACCTTATTGGAAAGTTCTGATGCCTCCTCCATGTAGTGTGTTGTTAGGATAATATTGGAATCTAGTTTCCTTATAGAGTTCCAAACTTCCATCCTGGAAAGCGGGTCGAGGCCGGTTGTTGGCTCATCTAAAAAAACAATATCTACTTTAGAAGCCAAAGCCATAGCAACAAATACCTTCCTCTTCATGCCTCCAGAGAGTTCATCGCATGGAACATCTTTAAATTCCTCCATTTCAAGCTCTTCAAGGGCATATTTACCCTCTCTCCTAGCCTCTGAGAGGGAATAGCCCCTTGCTATAAGGTAAAGTTCAAGATGCTCCAGTGGAGTCATTATACCAACAGGCTGTGCTTCTTGAGGTATACTCAAAATTATTTTTCTTATTTTATTTATGTCCCTATCAATATCCATGCCATTAATATTAACCGAACCGGAAGTTGGTTTCAGTTGTGTTGAGAGTATTCTAATGAATGTTGTTTTACCTGCTCCATTTCTCCCTATAATTGAGGTAACTTTATCATTTATTTCAATAGTTACTCCCTTTAGAGCATGTATGTTACCATATTTTTTGGTAAGATCTTTCACCCTAATCATATCTTCAACCTTACTGATGGTTCTTCTTTGAATGTATTTAATGTGACAAAATCATGGACATCCCTTATCCCTTTAATTGCACCCACCTTTTCTGATAAGAACTGCCTATATTCTGAATTATCCCTTATTTTTATTTTTACCAGAATGTTGTTAGTACCCGTGATATGATGTGATTCCATAACTTCGTCAAACTTTGACAGTTCCTTACCTATCCTTTCAATTTCCTTAATGTCGGAGACTCCGATGAGAAGGAAAACAGTTAAATTATAATTGAAATATTCATGGTTAATCAAAGGAACAATTTTTCTAATAGCCTCATTCTCTTTCATTTTCTTGATTCTCTGATATAGTGTTGTTGGTGGTGCTTTAACCTTTCGCGAAAGTTCCTCATAACCTATGGTTGCATCATCCCTCAAGGCATTAACAATCCTTATATCTAGGGCATCAAAACTCTTTTTCACTCCGATACAATTTGAAATTATATAAATTATTTTTGAAGTGAGATTGCACGCAAAAGTTATTATTCAAAATAACATGAAAAGGAAATGAAAATCTCAGCATCAATACTATCAGCAGACCTGCTTAATTTAGAGAGAGACTTGAAAGAAGCTATAGATGGTGGAATAGATTTGATACATTTGGACGTAATGGATGGACATTTTGTACCTAATTTAACTTTTGGAATTCCGGTGGGGAAAAGCGTGAGAAAAAGATTCGATATTCCGATAGAATCCCACCTAATGATATCAAATCCAGATAGATATATAGAGGAATACTCATCATTTTCAGAATATGTAACTATACATTGGGAATCGGCTGTGCAGGTTTCCAGGGTGCTACAAAAAATAAAAGAAAAGGGCATAAAGGCTGGAGTTGCGATAAATCCAAGTACAGAGGTAGATTCAATTGAAGGTATATTGGATAGGGTAGATTATGTATTGGTAATGACAGTAAATCCTGGATTCTCAGGACAGAAAATGATAAAAGACGCTTTGGGAAAAATTGACATTCTTAGGGGCATAAGGGAAAAACAGAATCTGAATTTTGAAATTGGAGTTGACGGCGGCATAAACAGGGACAATATAAAAGAAGTTATTACTCATGGGCCAGATATAATAGTATCTGCTTCTGCAATATTTAATGGTAAAATAAAGGAAAATATTAATTTCCTAAGAAATGCTATGAGTGTGAGTGTAAATGGATCAGGAAATAGTTGACAAAGCTCTCGAATTGGAAGATGCTGGGGAATTTCAGGAGTGCATTAGATTTCTAAATGAAAACATTAGCAATATAGGCTCCCCACATATAAGGTCAGATGCTTACAGGATACTTTCTGAGTGCTACCTTTATCAGGAAAATCCTGAAATAGAAAAAGCAAAGGAGTTTGCTGAAAGATCTATAGATATTTCACAGGAACTGAACGATGAACACAGGATGGCAGAATCTTATCTGTTATTTTCACAAATACTGAGCCAGATAGAGGATCCAAAAAGCCTTGAGTTTGCAAAGAAGGCAGTTGAACTATTTGAAAAATCAGGCGATAGAGAAAATTATATCTATTCTTTGATATCATTGGCAACAATACTTGAAGATTTCAAGGAAGCCAGTGAATTGTTCAAGAAGGCGATTGAATTGTCATCGCAGGACGGGAATTTGGATATGGAGGCTCAGGCCACCATAAACTATGCTTATCTTCTTGCTGAAAAAGTAAGTGGTGACGAGGCTCTAAAGGTAATTGACAGTTTCATTGATAAGATTATGAAAGAGGCATCCAAATTAAAAAAGAAGAAGGAAAGAATAGATTTCGTTAATAATTATGAGGAGATATTTAGCGCAGCTTCAGATATTGCCATGGACCTAGAACAGTATGACCTTGCAACAAAATATGCATCCTTTTTAAACAGGGATCCTTTGGAGAAACAAAAGTAGTCCTATGAAATTATAATTTTTTTGCTTTTTTCAATTAAATCGTCCACATTTACCCCATTTTTCTTGGCAATATAAAGTATTGCCACGTCGGGGTAAAGGAAAGGATTTAATTCCTTCATCATGTTGATTTCCTTTACAATGACATTCTTCTGCATGCCCGTCTTGCTTACAATTCTGTTCAATGCCTCTGTGAATATATCCACATCTTCATTCTCCATTCTTATTTTGTCGATATCGGGGAAAAAATTCAGGTCTGGCTCAAAATCTTCTGTAGAAATCATTATTTTGTAAAATCCATTTTCAAACTTTAGGTACCCCTTTGACAAAGCTATTCTAAGAAATTCCTTTACTTCATCCGGGGTGAGATAATCATTTTTAATGCTCAGAAGGTTGATTATTTCAGATTCCCTAAGCTCATATTTTCCAGTTAATTTTTTTATGTAGCTAATGAGTTTCTTTGTTTCCTCTACCATTGTAATCATCAATTGCAACTAGTTTAAAACAATTATCGCATTGAATATTCTCAGAATAAAATTCATCATAAAATGGTGGAAAAATGTTGTTAGAAAAAAATTTTGATCCACCTAATTCCCTAATCCTTTGATATTGTTCCAGTGAATCCACAATAAAGATAGCATTCTCTGTGGCTTCTATTATGCTTGAAATTTTTCTATTGTCTATATCACCAGACACTGTTACCCTTATGGCACCCGATGTCAGTGCATCAAAAACATCGTCTAGGTGATTTGCTGATATATCTAGTATTAAATCTAGGTAATCCAATTTATTGTAAACCTTGAAATTCATTTCTTTCCCTCTTTTTGCATCAAGATCAACTATCCACAATTTCGAAGAATTGAATGAATCCCAATCAACTTTTTCTTTAATTCTCTTCCTGTTTATTGTTATATATGGTATTAACTCCATTAATTATCACCTGCACATTTCCAGAAATTGGAATTTGACCAAACTGTGAAAATTCCATAACATAAAAGACTTGATTAATAGTTATAACATCAAACTCAGGATATTCTAAAAAGATATGGAAAAATGCCATATGGGATGAATTGCCATCATCAGTCCAGAGTGTTAATTCATTAGGATACTTCACTAAGAAACCTAGGCCTAATATCTGGCCTGAGGGTTTTCCGGCTTCAACTGTGGTATCAATGGTAACAAATCTTCCTGCAGTATTGTTAATGGGGATATATGTCTGAACCCAAGCGTGTTCTGCAACGCTATAGGTATTCCCATCTTTATTTATGAGAATGCCGTATTGGGTCCAGGCCGGTATTCCTATACTTCTGGCCATACTTTCAAATAGATAAGAGAGCTCTTCACAATCACCCTCCCCCCTCTGGTATACCTGCACCGCAGTTAAGGGTATGTTTCCAAAATTGTAAGAGATGTTGTATCTATAATTTTCTTCGATGTAATAATAAATTGCCTCAAGTTTACCCACAACGGTAGAATAATTTTTTGTTAGATTAACTGTAAGATTTCTGAAAAAACTTGGGTCAATAACCTCATAAGTATAATTTTTTAAGCCATTGGTGTAATTGAAGTACTCTGGGTGATCATATTCATTTTTTAGATACTCAGGAATCATGCTAACCGTGGAATTAACATTAATTAGATTATGCCAGTCATAACCATAAGTAGTAAAGTTGAAAGTAAGGTTTACATAATTGCTCCCGCCTCCAATTTTAAATTTATAATATGTGAGATTAAATTGATTATAAAGCTGAGGAGTAACATTAGTTCCATATACCAGGGAGGTGCTGCCTGTCTGGTAACTACTATTCTGGGGTATACTTAGAATGAGGTAATAATTAGAACCTCTCTCAACTGTGGCATTCATGCTATAGTTATCACTTAATACTATATTCATGTACCTTGGTACATAATAGTAGCCATTAGTACCAAAGCCATTTAAAAAATTAATGTTCCCTCTTAGGTCATTTACAACTAATGATGAAATTAGAAGAACTATGATGAATATTAATGCCAATAGTACATTAGTCCTGTTCATTTATAAAGCCTATGGAAAATTAGCATATATATTATTGCGGATAAAATAGCCAGAGATATGGAAATAAAGATTGAATATTCCCCGAAAACATAATCTGAAACCAAGGTTAACCCAATTAAAAACTGAGTTAAGATGGAGGCGTTATAATATATTATTATTTTACCATGGGTAATCCCAATCCCAATTAAATAAGATGAAATTATGTTGGCAAATATTGTTGTAATACTAATGGAAACTGAAAATAATGTATCAAGAAATGAAGATGAAACTAAAAGTGAATAGAAAAATATCTCTGGCAATGCCATTCCTCCCCCAACTGCTGTTGAGAGTAAAGGTAAATTTTTTTCCTTTCTATACTTTCCCGATATTATAGATAGTATGGCCCCAGATTCTATTACGGGGAAAAGAAGCAAAGTTGAGAAAACTATAAGAAAGCCGGAATAAAAATCAAAGATGTATAAGTATGAAAATAAAACACCATAAATTATCCCTAATAAAATGCCGAAAACCAAAAATCTTACAAACCTGGACTCATCAATATACTTATCAAATCTATTCCAGTGGTAATAAAATATAATCGTGAAAATTACCAGTGAAATAAGCGATGATTGGTAAAAATTCATCATTTGCCAAATGCTTATTAGCCTTAACTATTTTTCATATGAATGAAAGCTACCTTTGCTGTTAGAAAGGACCTTGATATGGGGAAGGGGAAAATAGCCGTGCAGGTTGCCCACGCAGCAGTTATAATGGCTTTAAGTTCCGATAAAAAAACTCTAAAGAAATGGTTGGATGATGGTCAGAAGAAGGTAGCATTGTGGGTTAAGGATGAAAGTGAAATTATTGAATTGGAACTTAAAGCAAGGGAACTTAAGGTACCATTTTATGAAGTAAGGGATGCTGGTTTAACTCAATTGCCGCCCAACACTTTAACCTGCGTAGGTTTCGGGCCTGAGGAAGATGAAGTTATCGATAAAATTACAGGGCATCTTAAACTTATTTGAAGGAGATCCTTTTATTAGTAAAATATTTCTATTAAATCAATTAAATGTTCTAAGTAAGATTAAATATCTGTAAATTATTACATAAGTATGACATCTGGAACAATTCCTGGAAGTCAACCAATATATAACCCAACTGATATTAAACCACCAGAATACCAATCCATTATGACCCTGCTTAAGTGGTCAGGCATATTGGAATTAATAATAGGCATATTAGAAGTCATTTTTGGTTTAATAACTCTGGTTTTAATTGTAGGTATTGTTTACATTATTTTAGGAGCAGTCTCTCTATTTGTATACACTAGAATCAATAATATCAAGAAAATGGTGGACCAAAAGCAATATACTCAGGCAAAAACCTCTACATTGCTTTGGGGAATAGTTGCTCTCCTGTTCTCTTTCTTAATCACTGGGATACTGATGATCCTAGCTTATACGAAATTCGATGCATTAATAACCAAAGAACAGCAGATGGCATTCACCCAATCTCCACCAAGCCCACCTGTACAGTAATCATTCCAACCAGTCTGTTCCGACAGATCTGAAATTTATCTTTGGAATATATAATATAATTCTTTTATGTTTTGAATTTTCAACCATTTCATAAACCCTGTTTATCAACTTCATATCAAACCCAGTTTTAACCTGACATTCATCTTTAGATTTAAAAAATTCAATGCATTGCAGTATCCTATCTAAATCAGAATATTTTATTCCAAGTTCATCTTCATCTGTTTGACCCTCCCACAGATTAGCGGTAGGCTTTTTATTTAATATCCACTCAGGAAAATTTAATTTTCTTGCAAGCTCGTAGACCTGAGTTTTATAGAGATCTCCAATGGGCTGGAAGTCTGATGCACCATCACCAAATTTTGTAAAATATCCAGTAAGAATTTCGCTTTTGTTTGAGGTGCCCGCAACTAATCCATTGTATTTATTGGCCATGGAATAAAGTATAACCATCCTTATCCTTGCCATAACATTGCCAAGGGACTTCTTATCACTTACTAAATTTGTAAATGGTTTCACGAAGTCATCGATGAAGATTCTTTCTATTTTAATTCCTAAAAATTCCTCAACCTTGGGAACATCTTGATCTTCATTCTTATAAGGCAATGAATAAAGATGAATTTTTTCTCTTGGAATATTTTTTGTTAAAAAATAACCAACCATTGTTGAATCAATGCCACCCGATATCCCCAATATTACATCCCTTCCATTTACGAATTCTTTGACAAAGGTACTTATTACTTCTATAGTCCCATCAGGTACTTCCATATGGTTTTAGAAAAACAATTATAATATTAAATGTTATGCGGATTGACTCTGCCGGGGTGGCCCAGTCCGGTAAGGCGCAGGCCTGGAGTTTTCAGGTACAGAGAGCCTGTTCCCGCAAGGGATCGGGAGTTCAAATCTCCCCCCCGGCGTTCATATGACCGTTCTACTCTTTAACATTTACGAGCTGGAAAGGACTATAACATCTATGACAACTCCTTATGAAAACTTTCAATCCTATTAAAGTTTCTCCTCTGACCCATTATTGAAATTTAATATTTTACTTAATATGAATGCATGTAAATGCATGTAATATCAATATATTTTATATCTTCCCCGTTTCAGGTTAGAGTATATAGATGGTACCAAAAATATATGCTTATAATATAGTATTTATATTAGGGTGTCCCATCCTTTGTAAAATGTCCGACTAATGTCGGATATTTATATGTGAAAAAATGATGTGGGGATATGACAGCCACGTATATCCCCGTGATTATGGATTTGGTGGATAAAATAATTTCTGAAGACAGGAAGAGGAAGTATTCCAATGCCCTTGTTGTGA
>JAFMDN010000019.1 GCA_017857235.1 Methanobacteriota archaeon | reverse complement strand
TTCTTAAATTATAAGATAATTTGAATGCAGCTCCTCTTCATATATTCTGCATCTCGCTATTTAGCTTATCTTTTAACTCGCTCAACATATCATTCATATTGACTACTTGATAAGAAACTCTCTGGTTTTGAACCGCATCTCTTACTCTCCTCTCTCTTGTTGATATACCAAAATTCTTCCCCATTTTAACTTCAATGAATATTATCTCTGATTGAGCCTCTTCATCTGATAGACCTTTAAATGCTATGTAGTCTACGGGTGACCCAAGGTGCCTGAAATCCCTGGGATTAACATTTAACTTTTCAGCTAAAAATATAGGTGCAAATTCCTCTCCAATTTTTCCCAGGAGTGTGTTTATGGATTTAGAAATAGCGTCTTTTCTTATGTTTTTCTCATTTTCCTCCATCCAAATTTTTAATTTCCCCTCATATTCAGTTCTTATGGATTGCTCCAGTTGCATGCTCAATTGCTGGGAATGCTGCTGCACCCATGCTTCAAAGTTCTGTCTTGCCTGAATTTGAGCTTGACTTTGGGCTTCCATTCTCGCATCCTCAATCCTTTTATATAACCTAGAAACCTTAAATGAATAGTATAATACGACAGCAATTAAGAGAAGAAGTAATATAATGGAGAAATATAAAAATAAATCGGTTTGCATGTTCTCTAATTGACAATATTATTTAAAACAGATCTTTTTATTCAGAGATATTCTAAAGCCTGACGACCTGTCATTCCTTCTTTAACCCCCAGCTCACGTGCCTTCATTGATATTTTTGTTACAGGTTTGTTTAGAATGTCATCCACAGTTTTAACTCCTGAAGTTGAAACAGCCACTGCACCAAGCTTATCTGCAGCCTCCATATTCAGATAGCCGCACATTAAGAAACCTTTTTTCCCCCTTACGAGTATTAGCGGTGCTGGATCCAGATCTACTTTAAGAGTTTCATATTCTCTCCCATTTATGTTTATGGTATCAATTTCTATCATAATTCTCCAATAACATTTGATATAAATTATCTTTGAGTGGAAAACTTATTTGTTCCCATGAAGACCTTAGCTTTCTTGTGTAAAAGCCAATATCATATCCTATTGAATCCATAACTGAAACCGTTTTTGATTTTTCGTTGATGACTATAAAGCTTATTTTATCGCCTGGCTTTGCTTCTGTATTTTTCATCAATGCACTCTTTCTTACATTGCTGTTCAGATAGAATTCAGGGTAACGCGTGGCTACGAAATTAACAGTAAGATCTTCATCTGTAGCCCTTCCCATTTGTATAATTTCTAAATATTTCTCATATATTGCTAAGGCCTCTTCCTTAATCCTTGAAAAATCTTCCCTGGAATTTATACTAGAATAAAGTCCGAGTACATCTTCCTGCATCCTTTTGCATATATTTGGAACATCGCTCCTCCTCGCATCTATTCCTCGAATTTTCATCTTGCCTCCATACATTAAACCAAAGTATCTGTTAAGAGCTCCAATGCCTTCGCGTGATGGAAGGAAAACTATCCACTTATACTTCCCCTCAAGGGCTATCTGAAGTCTTGTTTCCCTTTCTATACGTTCTATCACACTATTTATATCCCCGTTTCCGCTGAGCCAAAGTGAATCAACAATTCCGTGAATAACTTTAAAACCTTCATCAGTAGCTATCTGTATACTTTTCTGAAGTATCTCCCTACCGATTCCTGTTACAGCCTCATGAACTTCTATTTTTCCGAATTTAGCATTCTTGTATCCTGTGTAACCAAATGAAGTGAGGAGAAGCCACTTAAAAACTGCATCAACACCTTCAAACCTACTATCAACTTTCTTAATCTTTTTTATTTCGAGTCTATGTAACAAAAGATCTCTGAGAAATTTCGATAGATAGCCTTCACGATGTTTGCATATTTTAAATCCCAGAGATTCAATTATTTCAAACTCTTGGCACTTTCCGTTTACGGTTTCTGGTGAAAGATTATAAAATACTATTATGGAAGGATACATGGAACTGAAATCTATCTCATATACATCCCAGTAAACTCCAGGCTTTGGTTGAAGTATAAGACCTCCTCTATCTGCTTCGATGAATGTGTCGATATCCTTAGGTTCTTCGTGGTCCCATTTGTATAGTGGTATCATTACACCCATTTCAAGTGATTTTTTTACCTCATAGGAAGATACTGCTGTACCCGGAGTTATTCTGGCAAGTTTCCATATGGGTATAGATATGAAGTTCGAAAGAAGGGATAAGCCTATAAGACCTCCTTCGCTGTACATGAAAGATGTAGAGGCATCTATATGTGGTATACCTTCAATAATGAAACCATTCTTTCTGTGAACAACCCTTCCATAGGATTCAAAAGATCTTTCCTTTGTAATTCTGTAGTATGTCTCGTATCCATATTTTCTTGCGATTCCAAAAAATTTTGGAAAGAATGTGTCCCCGTGATTAGAAACAATAACATTAGAGTTCTTAATTAAGTGGAAAAATTCATCTATTGCAATACTTACATTGTGGAAAGTTTCCCCGTTGATTTCTATTTCCTCAAGACCATTTTGGAAACCTATTTCCAAAACCTCCAGCTTCTCCAATTCATCAATGTTATTGGAGAAAAGTTCCAAATTGTTCTTAACAAGAAAAGCTTGTAATGTGTCGATATCGGCGTTGTAAATCTGATACTGGTATTTCCTTCCTATACTTTCTATTGCTTCAATTATAGTTTTTATTTTACTTGGTCTGGTTAATATGGAAAGAACCTTTTTTTCACCGTAAATATCCCTCATGTATTTTTCTTCTATCTTAATCCATGAAATACCCCCTAGTTCATCTGAAATTTTCTCAAGCCTTGGACCATGCACATAAATTTCGTGAAGGTATTCCCACTCCTTTCTATTATGATGCAGATCTATGGTGTAAAGATTATCCCTTCCGTAAATATCTATAATCATAGAAACTGCTTTTCTTTTTTTATTGATATTATAACCGACAGAAGGAAAAGAAAATATGGGTCCAAATTTGTAACAGAACCCAAATATGCCATTTCTTTTGCCCTTGATATTAAGTCTTCAATAAGTTCTCTGTCCTCCAAGGGTATCAGTCTATAGAACTTCCGTATCTCTGAAGCTATCTGTTCTATCTCCATTCTGCTGCTTGGGGAATTTCTTCCCATTCTCTGTCACCCCCTTCAATTGTGCGGAAATATTCTGTTATGTATGGCTTGCTATAATTCTGATCTTCTATTATCCAAAGTTCACTTTTTACTCCTGTAACCAAAAACCTCTTCTCTAGAGCCTCCCTGATATTCCAGAGTATATCTCTGTCCCATTGGTCTATTTCTGATAACCTTAAAATAGCTATTATGCCAATCTCATCATAAAAGTAATCATCAATGGTTTTCTGGAATTGATACATATTTAGTATCCTCTGAATATACAATTTAGAGAAGCTCTTTTTCAATGAATATGCATCTATGAATATACCGTCACCAAGAAGTAGTAATGTTTTTTCAGATGATTCCAGGGATTGAATTAACCTGGACTTGCTTAAGCTCTTTAATCTTAATACCTTTATACCTCTGGGTGCATGCATGTATGAAAATCAACAAATGATTATTTTAAGGTTATAACCCTATTTCAAAAAATGAAAAAAATGAAAAAATGAATTTAATACCAGCCACGTATCTTCATGGCCTTTGCAACCCTTTCAACTGCCAATATGTAGGCAGCCTGCCTGGGGTTGCACTTATACTTCTCCATCGTGGATACTGTGTCCCAGAAGCTCTTGCTTATCTTCTTATCGAGCTTCTCGTAAACTTCCTTTTCATCCCAGTAATATCCACCAATGTTCTGTACCCATTCAAAATAGGATACAATAACTCCTCCAGAGTTTGCCAAGAAGTCTGGTATATCGAATACACCATTCTTGGCAAGAATCTCATCAGCCTCTGGTGTGGTAGGTCCGTTTGCCAATTCCAATACTATCTTTGCCTTAACATTCTTTGCATTTTTCTCGGTAATCTGATTCTCAAGGGCAGCTGGAATCAGAACATCCACCTTGAGCTCCAACAGTTCCTGGTTTGTAATGTTCTTAGCACCAGGGAAGTTTATAACACTTCCTGTCTTTTCCTTGTGCTCCTTTACTTTACTGAAATCAAGCCCATTCTCGGAATAAATTCCGCCCTTGCTATCTGAAACTGCAACAACCTTTGAGCCGAACATTTCAGTTACAAGTTTATGGGCGAACTCTCCAGCATTTCCGTAACCTTGAATGGCAACAGTTGCTTTCTTAAGGTCAATTCCTAGTTTCTTTGCTGCTTCCCTTAAAACGAACATTCCTCCCCTTGCCGTTGCATCTCCCCTTCCCAGGGATCCGCCAACTTCTAATGGCTTACCAGTTATAACGCCTGGCTGATTCTTTCCTTTCATCTTAGAATACTCATCCATCATCCAGGCCATTATCTGTGGGGTTGTATAAACATCAGGTGCAGGTATATCTACTTCAGGGCCTATATAATCACCAATGGCTCTTACATACCCCCTGGATAGCCTCTCTAGTTCTCCCTGGCTCATCTTCTTGGGATCGCATATAATTCCTCCCTTTGCTCCCCCATATGGTATATCAGCCAGTGCAGTTTTCCAGGTCATCCATGCAGCAAGAGCCTTGACTGTTGAGAGTGATTCCTCAGGATGGAATCTAATTCCTCCCTTGGTAGGTCCTCTGGCATCGTTGTAATGCACCCTAAATCCAGTAAAAACCTTTGTAGTTCCATCATCCATCTTCACAGGTATCTGAACCTGTAAAATACTTAACGGTTCCCTCAATATGGCATGGGCCTGGGGGTCCAAATTCATAATTTTTGCCGCCTCGTCCAGTTGTTTCTGGGCGATTTTAAAGGGGTCTAATTCTTCAGGCATTTTTTCACCTCTTGTAATACTGTATCACTTTATTTTTAATAAACATATTCAAGAAAGGCTTTAATCCTAAGAAAACATTAAGTGAGACTTAGCAATATTGAAAATATGAAGGTTGACCATTGGTTTTTTGAAAATCAAAATGAGGACGTAAAATTTGGGATTAGGGTATCAGAACATTTGGCTTCCGTGCAATCCAAATACCAGAAGATAGATATTGTTAAAAATGACTTCTTTGGAAAGGTTCTATTCCTAGATGGATGCTTTATGCTTACGGAAAAGGATGAATACTTTTACCAAGAAATGATAACACATCCTGCAATGGTTAGCCATCCCCATCCAAAGAATGTGCTAATTATAGGCGGAGGGGATGGGGGTGTTGCAAGAGAAGTTTTAAAACATGATATTGAAAGAATAGATCTTGTTGAAATCGATGAGGAAGTTATAAACCTTTCAAAAAAATTCTTTCCAGAAATAGCAAGTTCTTTCGATGATAAGAGGGTCAATATTTTCAACATGGATGCTTTTGAATTTGTTAATAAAACGGGGAATTATGATGTTATTATAGTGGATAGCACAGATCCAATTGGATTCGCTGCATCTCTATTTTCAGAGGTATTCTATGAGAAGGCCTCTAAGTTATTAGGCAAAGAAGGTATTCTTGTTACTCAAACTGGTTCTCCATTCATGAATCCTGCCCACATAATTAAAGCCATCAAAGGAATAAGCGCAAATTTCAACCACTATTTCCCTTATTTAGCATCTGTTCCCACTTATCCTTCGGGATTATGGTCATATGTTATGGCAAGTAATTCCCCTATATTTAGGAGGAGGAAATTCACTGGAAAATATTACAACGATGAAGTTTACGATTCTTTGAATAAATATCCTCAATTTTTCAAAGATATAATTGAACAAAAATAATTAGGATTTTATTTTTAGTTCTTCCTTCTTTTCCCTCAATTTTTTAACGAAGCTAGGACCCAGCCTCCTTGAAATAATTTCAAGATCCCTTAAGTTTTTCACGAATGCGCTCTTGCTATCTGCATTCATCAGCTCTTCAAATTTCTTCCTGTCCTTTACTGTTCTGTAGAATAGGTAAACTGAATAGAAGAAGCCAATTACAGCGATTGCAAATATGTAGTATGACCAGTTACCTATGAAATTTATCAAGTTGATAAACTCCACAGGCAATATAACCAAATTAAACCAATATAGTGGATATAGTACCATGAAGAATAAAGTTACTGCCATTAATAGTAAGGATATTGGAATCTTGAACTCTTTTATCTTGCCGGGTTCCATAGGAGGACAATTTAAGCAGTTATATCATTTTTTTTATAAGAAATTCCTTTAGCTTATTCATAGCCCTTCCCCGGTGTGATATGGAATTCTTTTCTTCAATACTCATTTCAGCGAATGTCCTGCTATGGCCTTCTGGAATGAAAATGGGGTCGTAGCCAAAACCATTTTCTCCCTGTGGTTTAAAGTTAATAGTTCCCCTTACTTCACCAACGAAAAGATGGGTATTACCTTCTAATTCCAAACCTATTACTGTTACAAATTTTGCACCCCTGTTTTTTTCCCCATCCAATAGTTTGAGAATGCCCCCTAAACCTATTGTCTTGTATACATAGGATGAATAAACGCCCGGGAATCCATTCAAAGCATCAATAAAAATGCCAGAATCATCCACTATAAAATCCCTGTATCCTTTAGATATGAGATAATTTAATGATTCTATTACAACCTCTTCTGTTGTATCAGCCTGCAATTCTGGATATTTCATTCTGATCCATTCTATTGGCAATCCCATTTTTTCAAAAAATTTATGGTACTCCTCATATTTGCCCGGATTACTTGTAATAATCTTCATAATACATACCTTCTCCTCTTTTCTATCTCCTCAACTCTCTTCATTATATTTTCCATTTCATATTCTTTACCGTATCCCTCCATAAAGTTTATGAAGTACTCTTCCCAGTTATGTTTTAATGTCTTCAAAGATTCCTTGAACAGGTGTATATCCACAGCCTTTTCCTCTATCCCTGCGTTGAATTCTGCCATGGATGGATCTATCAGGAAGAACTTTCCATCACTGTAAAGGATATTTGAAGTTGTTAGGTCTCCGTGCGAAATATCAGCATGGTGAAGTCGGCCTATTGCCTCCCCCAGATCACTTAAGTCAATATAATTTTCTTCGAGCAAAACGTTTGTTAATTTTTTACCATTTATTTCCTCAATCCAGATAATCCCCTTATTCATATCTACAAAAATTATATTTGGAGAATTCACACGAAGATCCTTAAATGCAGCATAGGCTCTGATTTCCCTTCTGATTCTCATGTTTCTGATTTTTCCATCCAGCACTTCATTTCTATATTTTCTAACATTTCTGGTTTTCTTAATGGTGCTCAATCCCAGCATTTCTTCCTTTGATATTATGCTCTCCCCACCAACCCCCTCAATACTGTATTTCAGGTCTCGATTAACAAAATTTAAATCCCAAGAATCTAGCCTATCATATTGGTTTATAGGAATTTGATAATTGAAAGTTCCCTGGATTTTCTCCCCTGCAAGGGCTATCATTCCACCGTTATCTTGCAGATAGTTATCTGGAGGTACACTGAATTTCCATCCCCTTTCCTCCGCCATTGTGCCTAGTATCTCTCTGAGCCTCCTGTTCATAGCAACACCCCCAGTTACAGTAATCTCAGTCAACCCGTAATGGGCCATGGCCCTTTCAGAGACCTCCCCTAGCGCTGAAAAGGCGTATTCTTGAGCATTGAAGGCAATGTCCTCATCCCTTACCTTGCCTATTTTATTTTTAAGAAATGTAAATAATCCAGAAAATGATACATCCATAGCCTTAACTATATAGGGGCAGTCAAGTATCTCCCTTCCCCCCTTAGCAAGCTTCTCAAGAACAGGTGCACCTGGGAAAGGAATCCCCATTTCTCTTGCAAGCTTATCTAAAAAATTCCCCACCCCAATATCGAGGGTTTCTCCAACCACTGTGTACCTTCCTTTTCCATGGAGTATCACTTGAGTGTTTCCTCCGGAAACATAAAGGTACAAAGGATCATTCAAATTTGAATAAACTCTTGCCACTTCTAGATGCCCTATTCCATGATTCACTGGTACAAGTGGTTTATTATATTTCATTGCAAGGTATCTGGCAAGAGAAGCCCCTACCTTTAATGATGGACCCAAACCCGGACCTACACTGAAAGCAATTTTATCAATTTCACTAAATTTTATACCGCTTTCATCGAACAATTCTTCAAGTAAAATTGGAAAAAATTTTCTGTGATGATCAGCAGCATCTCGTGGATTGATTCCTCCAATATCAGGTTTGTAAGTGTGAGATTTTACATATTTGATAACGCCATCTTGTGAAAGTCCAACAGAAGATGTATGAGATGTCGATTCTATCCCTAGAACAATCATATTTACCTTATTTTTGAAAGTGTAAATGATTTAAGATTAAACATTGTTTTACTGAATTCCGTTTCTATCCAATCTCTTGATTCAACATCAGTTAAACCTTGTACCTGCAGGAAGCTTTTTGATCCTTCTTTTTTGAAAATTATAAGACCATCCATCAAATGAGCTATGGCTTGAACATCCGGATCATCTAGGGAATTATTATCTAAAACATAAAATGATATAGAATCTTCCATTTTCCTCTTCGTAGTAAAAATCTGGAAGAACTTTATTAATTCCTCCTTATCTATTAGATTAATTAAAGTTGTAATCCCAGTTAACACGAAAATTGGCGGAATTCCTTTGGTAAAGTTCCTGACAATGCTGTCACAGGTTTCAAGTACTCCCTTAGTATCAGTTTGAGACTGAATGTAAATAATTCCTTGCTGATTGGTCTTTTCAATTCCTGATTGCTGGCTGAATGCGTCTATTATGTATAACCGTCCTATATTAAGGTATGCATCTACAATGGGAGAGATATTTGCCAAATCACCCAATATGCTTGCAGCAGGCTCTCCAAAGGTTACGAATATTACAGGTAGACCCCGCTGCAACATTGAAATGACCATGATTTGGGTAAGTTCCTTTTTTCCACTAAATGGGGGCCCTATTAGCATAGTGTTGGATCCAGTTGGTATACCTCCTTTCAGCAGGTCATCCAATTTCTTAATGCCTGTTTTTATCTTTCTTTGCTTTAATTCTTCCTTTATCATTTCTTCCAATTCTGGCAATTGAGATATAATTGCCCTCTGCCCTCTAGATTGGAGCTGTTTTTCCATGGTTTCTATTATCTTTAGCTTTGAATTAAGCATTTCTTCCTTTCTCTTTACTTCTGCATCGATCATTTCCATATACTGTTGTTTTGTTAAAGTTACTGAATCCAAAATCTTCTTCCTTTCTTCGTCCAATTTTGCCTCTTTTTCACTTAATTCCCTTTCCCTCTCCGCAAGTATACGTTCCCTCGAATTTAGCTCCAATTCCCGGCTTTCCAATTCTTTAGTTAAATTTTCAACTAAGTTTCTGAATTTATTATAATCTTCCTGCTTAATTTCTCCCTTATTAGTGAGAAATTTTTCCTTAAGTTCAAGCATTTTTTCCTTTATTTCTAGTGATTTCTCTCTATTAATCTCCTTGGGTCCTAGATTAAATGAATCTACAGTTGTTAAGTATATTATTTTCTCGAGGATCTTTTCAATTTTTTCATCAATGGATAAATTGCCCTCAATACCCAATAGCTTAGCTAAATTTTCTACAAGTTCGTTAATTTTTGTATCTTCTTCTACTGGCTTATCGCCTGTCATTTCGACCTTCTTATTTAGATGATATCCTCACTACATTATTGCCTCTAAGTATTACTGTACCCAGTTTTCTCCTTGTATCTGCAGTAATTTCTTCTGTATCTGTTAAAACCACATTCATAAATTCATCATAGCTTTGAAGGACACCTTCTAGAACAGTATTATCTTTAAGCAATAAAGAAACATTCTTCTGAAGCAAACTCTGCATAACTCCTAGCGGAACAGTCATTTTTTATCACCTATGTGTACTCGTAATAATCATCTTCCTCATCGTTTTCCATAACTATCTGCAGGAGGTTTCTGAGAATTACCTTCATATTTTCCACTTCCTTCCTGAGATTTTTAACCTCGATATTTAGTTTTTCAACCGATATTTTTTCATCATCAACCTTCAATTTCTTTCACCTTCTTCAATAATAATTCTCCTCCATATATATCTGCTGTTTTTCTGAGCTCTGTCCTTTGGCAATACCTACAATAAAGCCCGGTATTAATCTTTTCTAAAGGTTTTCTGCATTTCATGCAAAATGCCAAAATAACTCCATCTTCCGGCTTCTCAATAGAGATATCTATCCTTGTCGGAGAAATAAGTACAACTTTACCCTTAATCACATCACGTATTTTCACGAATTTCCCTGCTTCATTTATGAACCTTCCGAATATTCTTGAAGCATGTAACAATACCCTTTCATCATATGGAATTAGCTTTCCATCTCTCAGGATATACTCTACCTGGACAACAATTATTGGTTCGTTAATATCAGTTACTACACCTATAACCTCATCGCCAAACTTCAATTGCGGCTTCTGATCAATGGGCTCAACCGTTGCCTCAAAATCTTTTACTATTTTCAATTTTCCTGCGCAACTTGAGTAAAGTTTTCCATCGAGAGAATAGACGCATTTTCCTGCTAGATATTCTTCCTCTGTTCCAATGTAATCCCCTGGTAGAACTATATTTTCTGCCATGATCTCACCTTCATGATAAAACTGTCGATATTAATTCTTTCCCGTCTATGGAAACTGTAAGTCCTTTTAATTTCAATTGGTACTTTAAACTTCCATAAAATTTCACCACGATTCCTTATATAATTTTCAAGAAAATCCCCTGATTTAGCATTCATAATTACATAAAAAATCTGGGAATTTCTTAATGACCATTCGATGAAAGGAATATCCGAATTCCTAACCTGTGATCCAAATGGAGGGTTCATAATCACCGTATTGACTTTTACTTCGATCTCCTCTATACTCCCCTTTATGCACTTTATATCTAATCCGAACTTATTCACATTTTCTTTGCAAACTTCAATACTGTCTGCATCAACATCAATTGCTGTAACAGATTTTGCACCAAGTATTTTAGACCCAATTGCAAATATCCCATTTCCACATCCAAGGTCCGCTACATCTTTTCCTGTTATATCACCCTCTAAAGCAGCCCTGTATAGCAGTGCCGCAGCCACCGATGGAGGTGTCGGATATTGCTCCAGAGAAGCTTTAGATTTAGTTACACTATCCAATTTACTCAGTACTATTTCAAGCTCTCTTTGATCCATGTAATTGTCATTTAGCCCAAAATTGTTTTTACAATTTCCCTCGCTCTCTTTTCTGCCTCTTCTTTCTTTTCACCTTTTGCCCTCAATAGCATGGCTATATATTTCTCAGCCCTTGAGGTTTTCCATGTGCTTCTCTCATGTATTATCTTTATAAGTACCTCTGCAATGTCTGAGTCTACCTCCAATCCAAATTTTTCTTTTATTCTGATCTGCCAAATCTTGATAAGGAACGATGGGACGTATTCCCCCTCTTTCTTTAACCTCTGAGCTAGATTAAAATTCATTGATAAATAATTAAAAACAAATTAAAAAATTTATCCTATTTGCTCAAATTCCAAGAATCAGTTTGAGCAGAATTATTTTTTCTGCATGAAGCCTATTCTCAGCCTCGTCAAATATCACACTGTTCCTAGAGTCGGCAACTTCATCTGTTACTTCCTTACCCCTATGCGCTGGAAGGCAGTGCATGAATATGTAGTCCTTCTTTGCCAATTTAACGAGTTTGGAATTAACCCGGTACCTTGTAAACTTCTTCTCCTTCTCTTCTGCTTCTTTTTCTTCTCCCATGGAAACCCATACATCTGTATATATTACATCTGCATCTTTTGCTGCTTCCTCTGGGTCGTTGGTTATTATTACTTTGCTTCCTTTTTTCTTGGCAATATCCTGTGACTTCTTAACATACTCTTTCTTGGGTTCATATCCTTCTGGAGTAGCTGCATAAATATCCATCCCGACGATAGCTGCTGATAATAATAGTGAATTAAGCGTATTGTTGCCGTCGCCTATGTACGCGAACTTTAAGCCCTGGAATCTCCCTTTCTTTTCAAGGATTGTCATGAAATCGGCCACCATCTGGGTAGGATGCTCCTCATCATCCAAACCATTGATTACCGATACTGTAGAATATTTGGCAAGTTCCAGTACATTCTTATGATCAAAAGCTCTGTAAAGAATTGCATCCACCATCCTTGATAGTACCCTTGCAGTATCTGCTATGGTTTCTCCCCTTCCTAATTGCATATCTTTCGGGCTCAAGTAAATAGCATGACCCCCTAACTGGGTCATCCCGGTTTCAAAACTGACCCTCGTCCTAGTGCTTGGTTTCTCAAATATCATTGCTAGGGTCTTACCAGTTAGCGAATTATTAACTTCCCCTTTTTTAAATCTATTCTTAAGCTCTATGCCCTGTGTGATGAAATCAATAAAATCATCCTTCATGTCCAGAACTGAAACTATATCCCTTTTCATTTAAACACCTCCTTTAGTAGACTTGGAACCTGATAAGGATAATCTGCAACCTTTACACCGGCTTCTTCCAAGGCCTTTATCTTAGATTCTGCCGTTCCCTTTCCTCTAGTTATAATAGCTCCAGCATGACCCATTCTCTTTCCTTTTGGTGCGCTCCTGCCCGTAATATAGGCTACCACTGGCTTTCTAATATTCTTTTTAATATATTCAGCAGCTTCCTCCTCTGCAGTTCCACCTATTTCACCTACCATCACTATAGCTTCGGTTTGTGAGTCGTCCTTGAACTTGCTCAGTACGTCCACAAAGTTAAGTCCGGTTACTGGATCCCCTCCAAGACCCACCACTGTTGATTCACCGAAACCGGCTCTCGTTAACTGGTCCACTATTTCATATGTTAATGTACCGGATCTTGATATGACCCCCACGTTTCCCTCCCTAAATATTTGATTTGGCATTATTCCTATTTTGGATTTGAACGGTGAAGTTATACCTGGTCCATTTGGCCCTACTACCGTTTTACCCATTTTTCTGGCTAAGTTCACAATCTCCATGGTATCCTGATATGGTACTTTTTCCGTTAATATATAAATCAGATCTATTCCATTATAAATGGCTTCCTTTGCTGCATCTAGAACGTAGGGAGCTGGAACAGAAATGAAAGTTGCATTTGGTTCCATTTTCATGGCATCTGCCAATGTGTTGAAAACCTTAACACCATGCACTTCAGTTCCTCCCTTACCAGGCGTCACCCCGGCAACTACTTTCGACCCGAACTTTAGCATTTGCAGAGTATTAAATGATCCCTGGTGCCCCGTTATCCCCTGAACTACAATCCTGGTATTTTCATCTACATAAATGCTCATTGCTTATTCACCACCTTCACTATTTCCTCAACAGCACTCATCATATCGGAATAAGCCTCTATTCCATTCTCTTTAAGAATTTGTCTCCCAATGTCTTCGTTAACGCCAGAAAGGCGTACTACAATAGGTACATCAATTCCAACCCTCTTTTTAGCTTCTACTATTCCATTAGCCACGGTATCACAGTGCGTAACTCCTCCAAATATATTTACTAAAATGCCTTTAGGCTTGGCAATTTTTAAAAGTTCAAAAGCACCAACAACCTTTTCCACATCATCGGAGCCACCTAAATCTAGAAAATTTCTGGGCTTTCCACCGTGTAATGTTAATGCATCAAGTGTAGCCATTGTAAGACCTGCTCCATTTGCTATAACTCCGATATTTCCATCTAATTCTACAAGGCTATACCCCCTCTTGTATGCAATTTCCTCCAGCTCAGTTCTCTCAGCTGCATTTTCTGGTATATCCTTGTGCCTAAAGAGAGAATCGGAATCGATTATAACTTTGGCATCTCCAGCAACCATTTTACCATCTTTTGTAATTACTAAAGGATTGATTTCGACAAGCTCTGCATCATATTCCCTATAAAGCTTGTACATCTTGGCCAAAATGTCCTGGAACTGCTTTCCTTCTGAGTCAGGTAAACCTAGATCAAAAGTCATTTGCCTTCCTATAAAATTTGAATATCCCACTGTTGGATCAACCCAGAATTTTTTAATCTTTTCATCTGGGACTTCCTCAATTTCAACCCCTCCTTCTGTGGTTGCCATTATGACTGGTTTCCTGGCAGATCTGTCAAGGGTGATTGATACATAGTATTCTTTTCCCACTTCTAGCTTTTCTTCGATGTAAATGCTCCTTACTTTAAGCCCCTTTATTGTCATTCCTAGAACCTGCGATGACTTTTCCATTAGCTCTTTGCTACTGTTGGCAAATTGTATACCTCCGGCTTTTCCGCGCCCTCCTACCAACACTTGAGCCTTTACTACCGCTGGGAACTTATTCCAGTCAATCTTTGATAAGTCCTCGTAATTTTTTCCTTCCGGTACTGGTATGCCGTATTTCTTAAATAGGTCTTTTGCCTGATACTCATATAGATTCATTTTAACCAATCCCTCATAAATGGCGCTTATTTATCAATTATGGATTTTTTTAAATTCCTCTACCAGGTTTTCATGTATCTTAAGCCATTCAAGTCCATTATCTACTCCCCTTTTAACCTCGCTCCTATTTATCTTAGAGAGGAAATCGTTTACCCTTTGGTTATTCCCAATACCAGAATACGATATGAGGGATTCTACCATGAAACTCATATAACCGCTTCCAGAATAAATTTCCCTTAACCATTCGTAATTCCTATCAATCCAATCCCATATATCCGTCCTGAATTTTGGATTCCTGGTAGCACCCATAATGGCATAAATCAAATTAGCCCTCAAGTCCTTTCTTTCCTTTATTTCATCAAGATAATTTAAGAAAATTTTGGGTTCTTCAATGGTTGTCAAAGCTTGTATAGCTCTTACAGTATCCTGCTCATCAGTGTGTTTTCTTATTATGTCCATGAGTTCTTCATACTTCCCCTCCTTCGCAATCGCTACAAAGTAAGGTAACCTGTATTCAGGTTCCAAGGATTCCAATTTCTTTCCAAGTAAATATTTTCTATAGTCTTTGCTTAACTGTGCCAGCCTTGTTGCAACTCTTTCCTTCAAGACCTTGAGATTCTTGTCATTTCCACCTTCAACCTGGGATAAAATGCTTTCAGTATAAGGCAGAACTATTTCTTGGAGATATGAGTCGTCTGTTACGGATAGCAAATCACCATGTATATCCAATAACCTCATTATTATGACATAATTGTTTAACTTTGAAATGCGGTTCATTATATCTATGAACCTTTCAATATCTATTCTTTTAGCTAGGGTAAAAGCGTAGTAATCATCAAGGACTTTTGCCAGCCAGATTCCTTCTTGATAGCTAGGTTTTTTCTTATTTAAGAATCGGTCCAATGAATCATCTTCATACGAAACCCTGTAATAACCCCTGACATTAGGATCAACGATATAAAAATCCATTAATGAAATCATTTTCTTCTCCTCGAACATAAATTCCAACTGAGTCCTTCCTTTGCTAACTTTCAAGGGTATTTTCCATATGTAATCATCTTCTTTATTCAAATATGTAAACCTAGATTGAGTTAATTTCAATCCGTCAGGTATTTTTGTGATTTCAACAACAGGATGACCACCTTTTGAAATCCAATTTTTCATTATTTCAGAAATTTTCTTGCCTGAAACCTCCTGGAGAGAATTCCAGAGATCTTGAGCTTCAGCGTTACTATAGCTGTATTTTTTAAGGTAATTCACAATACCCTTTCTGAATTCTTCTTTTCCCATATAATCCTCGATCATTCTTAGAATTGAACCCCCCTTTCCATAACTTATGCTATCAAAGATTTCAGCAATCTCATCAGGATTATTTACTTTCACGCTTATTGGATGCGTTGTAGTGAGTGAGTCCAGTTCCATTGAAGAAAAGAGACTTTCATTTATGAACTCCTCATCAACCTTCCAATCGGGCTTGATCATACTGACCATTTTGTCACCCATGAAGGTTGCAAAACTCTCATTTAACCACAGATCGTCCCACCACTTCATCGTCACAAGATCACCGAACCATTGATGAGCTAACTCGTGTGAAATTACCTTTGCAATTGTTTTTTCCATGTTAAATGATGTGTTTTCAGTCTTAAGCAAAAGTGATTCCCTAAAGGTTATTGCACCCCAATTTTCCATAGCCCCTGCTGCAAACTGATTTATTGAAATTAAATCTAACTTATTTAATGGATATTTTATTTCATAGTATTTTTCATACTGGTCCAAAAGCTCTTTAAGTATATCTAGGGCAAACCTTCCATACTTTGATTTTCCAGGCTCTGCTATAACGCTTAAAACCTTTCCGTTATATTCCTCTGATATTCTTTCAAATTTTCCAATCCCTAGGTAAAGTAAGTAGGTTGACATCTTTGGTGTTTCTCTGAATTTGAAAATTTTTCTTCCATTTTCAACCCTTTGCTCTATTGCATCCGTATTAAATATTACGTCAAGGGATGGATCATCTACCGTTACGTTTACTTTGAATACCCCTTTAGCAGATGGAACATCAAAGCATGGGATAAAAGATCTTGCCCCAGTTGGTTCCATTTGGGTTGTTATGATGTAACCATCTTTCGTAATGGACTTATAAATTCCCATTAGAGAAATCTCTGATACCTTATTCTCAAATTCTATGTATATTTCCTTACCATCTTTATTTATCGTAAGTTCACCATTTTCATATTTAAAATCAGCCTCTTTATTATCTACCAAAATTTTATTTATCTTATCTACTTTGGAGTCTAGTTTTATGGGGGCTTTGAAATCACCCTTGATCTTTTCTCTTCCAAAGTATTTTAAATCCTTGAAGAAGAAATCAAATTCGAGCTCATAAATTAATGATTCCTGTGTCATGACCTTAAAGTATCTAAACCTATTATTGTTTTTCTGTACATTAACGCTTAAATCCTATTAGATGCTTTACATTCATGGAATTAAAAATATTGGGAAAAACGGGGATTAAATCTAGTCCTCTCATATACGGAACGTGGTACCTTCCAAATATGCCGAGCCCCAATGAACCCGGAAAAAGGATAGTTGATAAGGAAAGCTCAATTAGGTTAATTAAAAAAGCGTATGATCTTGGAATTAATTTTTTTGATACTGCAGATGTATATCGAGGGGTTTATGACAGAGAGAATCTTTTTAACGATTTTTCAACAGTAGGACTAGCTGAGAAAATTCTGGGTGAGGCCCTGAATGGATATGAAAGGGAATCTTTTGTAATTTCGACCAAAGTCATGGGAAGGGTAGGTCCTTTGCCTAATGACCAGGGGTTAAATAGGAAGCATATTTTCAACGCGATTGACAAAAGCCTGGAAAGGTTGAAGATGAAATATGTTGATTTTTACCTTTATCATGCACCGGACAATTATACAGATCCAGCAATTGCATCAAAAACCATGAATAAGCTCATAGATGATGGTAAAATACTTCACTATGGCCTTTCGAATTTCAGCAATAGCGAACTTAAAAGGTATATAGAGGTCTCAACGGAGCTCGGATTAGAAGGTCCAGTAATAATTCAAGATAAATTGAATCTTCTTGAACAGAAAAATTTGAGTACCGTAATACGGACAGCAGAAGAAAATAAAATGGTATCGATGATTTATAGCCCCCTGGCCCAAGGAATTTTAGCAGGTAGATATATAAAAGGTGATGAATCAAACTCAAGGAAAGAATATGAGAAAAACTTCAAAGGAAATGCACTATTCCAGCAAAACAGTGAAAGAATAATGAAGCTTTACGACTTGAGTGTTGAATTAGGAATTCCTATGTCTGTACTGTCACTGAAATGGGTCATGACAAGAGGAGAAAATATTTTCCCGATTATCGGGGCCAGCAGAGTAGAACAGGTTGAAGAAGATTTCTCAGTTTTGAACATAAAAATTGATAATGAGACTATTGAAAAAATAGACAACATCTTTAAGAGTTAATCACAAAATAAAGTAAAAAAAATTAATTCATCATTTGTTTATTTTTTCCTTCTCTTTGCGTAAAATACCGCTGCAGCTATGCCTACGACCACCACTATAACCGCTATTCCAGCGATTGCATAGGTTGTGGCGACGTTTGCGGAAGAAGTCGAACTAACTATTTCCAATGTGTTGTCTGGGCCAACCACTGCATTACCCATGACCGCTATTGAAGAGGAAGGATCATAATGATAGCTAAGGTTAAGATTGCCTAGTTCTCCTGAACTTATTGTCACATTCGCCCATACATTTTTATTTATTGTTAAGGTGTAGATTGTTTCATTAAGCGTTGGGTTATAAACCCTGTTCCACTGGGAAAGTGGTACTTTGAATTCGGTGAAATCAATAGTATCCTTTTGGCTAAAGTTACTGAAGATGTGTTCCATCAAATCACCGGACATTAAATCATTCTCTCCTATGCCTAGCTGATCTCCCAGTTCATTTACATCAAATGATTCGCTTACTTTCATGCTAAAGTTTTGATTCCGAGTTTTCAGATGCATGAATGCATTAATATTTGCCATTAGCTTTCCTTCAACCTTGAACGCTCTCCAATTCATAGATATTACTTCGTGCCCACTGATATTTCTTAATATGTTGGTGATTGTCATATTTAATGTTAGATTCCTGAAGACTGTTATGGAGGTGTTTGTTGCTATGAACTTATAATACAAATAAAGAGTTGCATTTACAACATGTAGCTGTGGCCCCGTAGTGTTATTTGAACTTGAATTGTTGCTATCGTCGCCTCTCTCGACATCCTGACTTAAACTGGACAAATATGTGGAACTTATAACTGCAGAGCCATTTAATGTTATCACAGTTCCATTTAGATTAGATAAGAATGATGTTGAAGGAAATGTCAATACTGCTACAAAGTTGCTTGTTGCAGTTACGTTTGCCATGTTAGTCTTTGGGTTTATTGTGGCATTTAATGTGGAAGCATGGCTTAATGGAATTGCCGCTCCCAATATTAAGAAGCTTACTAAAGCTAAAACAATTATGCTTCTCATGATCTAGGGATTTGAGATATATATAAACAGATTCTGGTACAAACTTAGAAAGGTCAAATTCTTGTTAATATCAAAAAATTATGGATAAGGTATTACGTACCTTATCTCTAATTCTGATTCTTCTAATTCCTTCTGAGGTATTCTTGTTATGGATTTAAAGAAAGAATCCAGGGTGTTCTTTTCGAATATCATGCTAACCTCGGCCCTGGATCCCCAAATAGAAAGGTCATACGTGAAGGGCAGGTCTAAGTCAGTCATTTTATAAGGATCTATTAGTATACCTTCTTCTCTTATTTTGGCATAATATATCTTCATGTTTGTTCCCTTTTTCTCAATTTTTTCATATTCTAGGGCTATCTGTTTCAAGCTACTTTCCCATTGGAGAGAATTTCCTTCAACATAATAGAAAACTTCAAGAAAACCTTCTTTTTCAACAAATCTAGTAACAACCTCTACTTTTAGGGAAGGATCATCCTTTGTATATTTTAATGAGAATGAATTTTTAGGTAAGACATAGAATGTTAATTTCCTCAATTCTATATTTTGTAAGTTTTCCGTAATCCAAGTTTTATCATCCCTCACCGGACCTAGATAATCAATGCTAAAATAATCCATCCTATTGGCATCCGTTAAAATTTCTCTTTGAAGGATCGCGGCATAATCATTAAAGAATTTAATTCTCATTATAACGTCTCCATCCTTAACTAAAACTGGAACCTCTATATATGCACCTTTTATGGAGAGAATCTTCTTTACAGTTTCGCAAATAAAACATTCATCCGATATTCTTACGGTCACACCTGCCTTCCTTTCAGTCAATTCAAATCCGTGATTTCTTATAGACTTTCTTAGCTCCTCCATTGTTTTTCCTTCCCTAAGGTATGTTACCGATGCTTCAAGATTACCCCCAATTCCATAGAAATTAACAAATCCATTAAAGCCGAAAACCTTTGAAAAGTAACTTACAGGAGACCTCATATCCTGAAGCCTTATTATCATTTCTCTGTCAAATTCGATCATGCATAATAATAGTGAATCCATTAATATATTTTTAGAAAAAAATCTATTTATAAGAAAGCTACTAAAGGCATCCATAATAGATAATCACGGAGAAAAAATATGAGATGTTTTATAATAATAAATCGAGTTATCATTAAATTTATAATCACTTTTGTATTATCGTAGGGAAATCTAAAGTGAAGAATGATGCAATCGATTCATAAAGAAATCAATGATGGACCTATTACAGTTAACCTATTGGCTCGAGCAATTTCTAATGGTATGAGCCGACAAAGCAAGAAAATGTCAGATCAGGAAGCTTATGAAATTGCTTTTCATGTTTTGAATTTTTTTGGGTATACAAATTATGTAATTGATAATATGCTAGAACCTGAAGATAGAGATACCTTTTATCTCCTTGAGGACATAGGTGTTCTTGATACTGAGAGGGAAGAAACTACATTGTTTGATGGAAGAGAGTGGAGAATACATTATTGGATGCTAAAGCCGGAAAATGTGAGAAAATTAGCTCAAATGGAGAGAAAAGACCAGGTTGATGACAGACCCATGGAATCAAAGGTTTATGATGAGCTTCCTGAAGAGATTTGGAGGAGCAGGAGCTAATCCATGCATATCGCCATAGTTGATTTTGACAAATGCCATTTCAAAAAATGCCAGCATGAGTGTCAATATTATTGCCCGCCAGTAAGGAACGGCACAATGGTTGTTGAATTCAGAGAAGATGGATACCCTGTTATTCATGAGGAAATATGCATTGGATGTGGAATTTGTGCACACAGATGCCCTTATGATGCCATTAAAATTATAGGAGTTCCAGAAAGGCAGATCGGAAATGAGGTACATAGGTACGGAGAAAATGGCTTCGTATTGTACGGAATGCCAACATTGGAAGTAAAAGGAGTAATTGGAATACTGGGACAAAACGGTACAGGAAAAAGTACCATTCTGAATATTTTAACCGGAAATTTAATACCCAATCTTGGACAAGAGGGTGGAAACAGGCAGAAAGTATTAGAAAAGTTTAAGGGTACCTTCTTAGGGAAGTATCTACAGGACCTTTACGATGGAAAAATAAAAATTTCATTAAAACCACAATATGTCGACCTAATACCAAAATATTTTAAGGGGAAGGTATCTGAACTTTTGAAAGATAACAAGGAAGCTTTCGAATACTTAAGAAAATTGGGTTTTGAGGAGATTTTTGATAGGGATTTGGATAAGCTTTCAGGAGGCGAATTACAGGCAGTATCTATTGCTGCCGCTCTAGGTAAGGATGCCCAATTCTATTTTCTCGATGAACCTTCATCTTACCTGGATATAAAGCAGAGGTTACTGGTATCAAAGATAATTAGAGAATTAAGTGAAAAGAAGAAGATTATAGTTGTAGAACATGATCTTGCAATCCTTGACTATATGACGGATTTCATATATTTAACGTACGGTGAACCAAGAGCTTATGGTATCGTTTCTAATTCATATGCAACAAGGCAAGCAATTAATTCATACATTGAAGGGTACATTAGGCAGGAGAATATAAAATTCAGAGATTTTAAAATTCAATTTGTGAAAAAACCTCCGGAGCTTGATAATTCTATTCAACCAATAATGCAATGGAATACAATGATTAAAAAATTCGATAATTTTACTCTAAAAATTAATCCGGGTACATTGAGAAAAGGGCAGGTCGTGGGTATCATAGGTCCAAACGGTACTGGAAAATCAACGTTCCTTAAAATTTTAAACGGTGAATTGAAACCTGATGAGGGTGAATTCACATTACCGTTAAAAGTATCATACAAGCCGCAGCAACCATCAGGGGATGAAGATATAACTGTATATGAATTTCTTGAAAAGGCCATAGGTGATAAGATAAATACCAATGAATTTAAAAATGAAATATTGAGACCCCTTAATCTTGAATCTATATCAGAAACAAGCTTAAGGGATCTTTCAGGTGGTGATTTGCAGAAAGTTTACATTGCTAAAACTATGGGTAAAGAAGCTGACATATACTTCCTTGATGAACCATCTGCTTATCTGGATGTTGATCAGAGGATGATAGTTGCAAGGATAATTAAAAAATTCACTGAAAATTCTAAAACATCTGCAATGATCGTTGACCATGACATTTATTTCATAGATCTAATAAGTACTTCGCTGATTGTATTTCAGGGTATTCCTGGAAGATATGGAGAAATTTACGGTCCAGCTAACATGAAGGATGGAATGAATAAATTCCTTTCAAATGTTCAAATAACGTTTAGGAGAGATGAAAATACTCTTAGGCCTAGGATAAATAAGGAAAATTCAAAAAATGACGTTGAGCAGAGAAAAGTTGGGGAATATTACTATTACTGAAAATAAATATAAGGGCATCATGATTTATATCGAAATATGTTTTAACATAATGCAAATGACGATTTAATTTGGTATTAATGGAATTCCCATATGTTGCATTTTGGGATATTCTACTGAATTACAAGAAATGAATGTTCCAAATCTAATTATAAAAATTCTTTCTTAAATTTCTTTGA
>JAFMDN010000018.1 GCA_017857235.1 Methanobacteriota archaeon | reverse complement strand
ATTCAGATGGGACCGCGGAGATTTGAACTCCGGTCACCAACACCCCAAGCTGGTAGGATGGTCCAGGCTACCCTACGGTCCCATTTAATCAAATGGCAATATTTCCTGCAGTAAATCAGCCTGAGAAATGATCATTCTTCTACAGCAGTATCTTGTAACCCCCAGTTGGTCTAGTGTCGTTGAAATTTCTTCTGGAGTAGGTTCCCTTTTGTTTTCAGCTCTTATTTTGTCCATTTTGTCTTTAAATCTTACGTAATCGGAGGCTATCACCCTTCCACAGGAAAAACATCTAACAGGTATAATCATCTTTTCACCTGTAAGATTTCTGCTTCTTCTTCCTAGCACCCCTTCCGCCAGGCTTCTTTGGCAGTTTCATCCTGACATCATTAACCAAAAGTGTTCTGTCAAATTCTTTAAATGCATTTGCTAGTTCTTCATCTTTAAAATAAGCTATTATGGCTCTTGATATGGCTGTTCTAATGGCATCAGCCTGTCCCATTGTACCTCCGCCTTTTACATTTACTGAAACATCTATCTTTGATACCTTATCGCCAGCCAGCATTAATGGCTCCATTATCTTCATTCTTGCCAGTTCGGTACCATAAATTTCCAGAGGTATTCCATTTATCCTTATTCTCCCCTGCCCTTCCTTTATGGTTGCTCTTGCTACAGCAGTCTTCCTGCTACCACTTGTTTCAATTACTGTTGTCATTTACCTTCACCTTTGAACCTAATTGCCTTGAAACTTCCAACAGACTTATTACATTATTAATATGCTTGTTCTTAAGTTCTTCCAACACCTCTATTTTGGAATTTTTGAATTCCTCAGGAATACTAACATAAACCCTTAGTCTTTTAAAAGCATTCTTTCCTCTGCTTGTTTTCATAGGAAGCATTCCCCTGACTGTCCTCCTGAGAATTCGGTCAGGCTCTTTTGGGAATCTTGGTCCCTTCCTAACTGATCCTACATCTCTCTCAGTCTTGAACCTTTCAAGAACACTTTCCTTTCTTCCAGTTATCATCACTTTTTCAGCGTTTACTATTACGATCTCCTCTTCACTTGTTAAAAGTTGCTTTGCCACATATGAGCAAAGTCTTCCCATTACTAGGTTTGATGCATCAATAACTCTCATTCTCATTACCCCATTATCCTCAATTTACTTCCGGTTCTATTTAATTCCATTAATTCTTTTAAAGTATAAATCTTACCCCCTGCCTCTTCTATTTTCTTTTTTGCCGTTTTAGTAAAATAGAGGGCAGCTACTGTGATTGGCTCATCCACAGAACCGGCTCCCAGAATTACACCTGGAACAACTACAATTTCCCCGGATTTAGCAAATCTTGATATTTTTCCTACGTTTACTTCGCTAATTCTATTGATAGATCTATCAAGTCTCTCAGCTATATCCTTCCAGAAGGCTGAATCATTTTCAATTGCTAATTTTTTCATTTCGCTAATGAGTTTTTCTCTTGATGAACGATCTAGGACTCCCATTTATTTACACCTAAGCCGAAGTGTATGTATTAAATATTAATAAATCTTATGAAATAGCATTTGCAGGATTAAGTAGGCCTTTAAGTGTTAATATCATAAAATATTCGTTTCTGAGAATATCAATAATTAAATAGGAAAAATATAAAATACTCAGGATCGCATTTTAAGCCTGAGAGCGTTCATTAGAATCTCTGCAGATGTAACGGTTCCTACACCGCCGGGCACTGGTGTGTAGTCAATTTGGTCCAATTTTCCATCGACCTCAAAATCACCAACAACCTTTTTGTCAACTACATTTATTCCTATATCCACAATAATTTTCTTATTTTTAATGCTAGTAGCTTTTAGATACCCAGGTTTCCCTACAGCAAGGAAAACTATATCGTTATTTTCGATGAGTTCTTCAATATTTTTTGTTTTAGAATGTGCGACGGTAATAGTAGAATCCTCATTGAGTAGCATCTGGGATAGAGGTCTTCCCACTGTGATGGATCTATTTATAATAAGAGAATTCATTCCTGAAAGTTTAATTCCGTTGTATTTCAATATATCGATAGCGGCCTTAGCAGTTGCTGGAGCGACATCGTAATCTTTGTAATTCAGTCTGCCCAAATTATAAGGGGATATGCAATCTAAATCTTTATCAGGATCAATTGTTTCACTCACCTCTACAGAGTCAACTCCTTCAGGGAATGGCCTAGCTATTATAATTGAATCTATACCTTGGTCATCATTAAGCCTTTTTATTTCCTCAATAAGATTCTCAGATCCTATTTCAGTTATTCTAAAATCTATACCAACCCTATCTGCATTTTTCTTTATGCTTTGGAAGTAAACTTTAGATTCTTCATCCCCCTTAAAGTAAAGGGCTACTGTATGAATTTCCAATTTATTTTTGCTTATAATATCCTTAACCTCCGCAAGAATCTTATTTGAAACATCCTTGCCTTGAATAATCATAATCGTTAATTATTTAAGGGTATGTAATCATTTTTGATTTATTTTTTGATGAGATAAGTATCAAAACACTTATTTATTAATTTTCACTACGATTGCGAATGGATGAACTAGAGCAATGGGTTAAATCAAAGGGAGTTACTACCACAAAGGACATTAAAATACCTGAAAGATTAATTGATCAGGTAATAGGTCAAGATCATGGTGTTGAGATAATTAAAAGGGCAGCGAGGCAAAAAAGACATGTAATTTTAATTGGGGAGCCAGGAACTGGTAAATCGATGCTGGCTCAATCAATGGTCGATTTCCTGCCGAAGGAAGAATTAGAAGATATACTTGTATTCCACAATCCAGAGGATGTTAATAGACCAAAAATTGTAACTGTTCCGGCGGGAAAGGGAAAAGAAATAGTCAGGGAATACCAAACAAGAGCTGATCAGGAAAGGCTGGAGAGACAGAGAGGAACCAGGTTAATAGTCATATTTATTTTAATATTGGGCTTGGCTTTTTCATTTGCCAATTATCCACAAACTCATTCAGTAGATGCAACCCCAATATTCCTTTCCATAATGGCAGCCGCATTCCTGTATATTGCATTCAATATGGGACCAGGTATCAGAGAAGATAAGACACAAGTACCCAAGTTGCTGGTGGGTCATGAGAAGACTGATAAACCTCCATTTATTGATTCAACTGGTGCTCACGCAGGCGCTTTACTGGGAGATGTACGCCATGATCCATTCCAATCAGGAGGACTTGAAACACCACCTCACCTGAGGGTTGAGGCAGGTAATATACACAAAGCCCACAAGGGTGTTCTTTTCATTGATGAAATAAATATGCTAAGGTTAGAATCGCAGCAATCTTTACTTACAGCAATGCAAGAAAAGAGGTTTTCAATTTCAGGCCAGAGTGAAAGGTCTGCAGGTGCCCTGGTGCAAACTGAGCCCGTACCATGTGACTTTATTTTGGTGGCAGCGGGTAATATTGATGCCTTGCAGGGAATGCATCCAGCATTAAGGTCAAGAATCAGAGGCTATGGATATGAAGTATACATGAATACGATGATGGAGGATACTGAGGAAAACAGAGAGAAACTGATAAGATTTGTCGCTCAGGAAGTTGCTAAAGATAAAAAAATACCTCCATTTGACTATACAGCGATTGCATCCATAATCAGAGAGGCCCAGAAGAGAGCAGGAAGGAAGGGAATGCTTACTCTAAGGTTAAGGGAATTGGGGGGCTTAATAAGGGTTGCAGGTGACCTAGCCGTATCAGAAGGTGCTGAAGTTGTAACCGCAGAACATGTAGCCAAGGCAAAATCCAAGGCAAGACCATTGGAACAGCAAATTGCTGACAAACACATAGAGGCCGGTAAAGCCTACAGGACATTCTTAAATGATGGATTTGCAGTTGGAATAGTCAATGGGTTAGCAGTTTACAGTGCTGGTTCCGGGATGGCAGAGTACTCAGGAACTGTTATGCCGGTTGCCGCAGAAGTAACCCCCGCCCTAGAAAAAGAGAGGGGGAAGATAATAGCCACTGGAAAATTGGGAGAAATAGCCAAGGAAGCAGTTCTCAATGTTTCAGCAATAATTAAAAAGTACACCGGTGAGGATATTTCAAACCACGATGTACACATACAGTTCATAGGAACCTACGAAGGTGTTGAGGGAGACTCAGCCAGCATAACTATTGCTACAGCTATAGTTTCTGCTCTAGAAGGCATACCAGTTGATCAGTCATATGCAATGACAGGCTCCTTAAGTGTGAGAGGTCAGGTTCTTCCAGTTGGGGGAGTAACGGCAAAGGTGGAAGCTGCCATAGAGGCAGGTTTTAAGAATGTCATAGTACCCGCTTCCAATGAAAAGGATATTATCCTTGAGGAGGAAAAGAGAAAGAAGATAAACATTCATCCAGTCACAACCATCAATGAAGTTCTAAAACTTGTACTTGCACCTACAAGGACTAAAGCAGCATTGATTTCTAGGTTCGAAACCAACATACCCGCATCGTCAGTGGTGGCCAATGGAACATAAAATCATTGAAACTTATATCATATCTGAGAATGAAATAGATGTCTCCAAATACCCACAATTTCTATTTTTAAGGGAGGACAGAATAGTAGGGCATATACATTTAGATGCTGCCATGAAATACGCTTTAATGGCTTTTATGAGGAAGAGAAATATTTCCGACTCCATATGGAAAGAGATTATGCTCTATTTATCAACGCAGAGACAAGTTGGAAAGGCCATAGAAATTATGGGTATCAAAAACTACACGGGAAAAATTGTGGTTTTGGGAGAAAAGGAATTTCAGTGGGAAAAGAAATTCAAAAGCATTGATATAAGTGAAGAAAAATTAAAATTCTGGGGTATAAATAGCCCTTTGGAGATACTCACAAAGATGGCTGAGTTTAGCATAGAAAATGCGTGAAATTTTTATATAAAACCTTAATACCTTTCAGTTTAAAGAGGAGAAAAGATGCTGATTACAGATAATGAGGAGTATGATCTGAGGGAGTTCCTAGACCCTATAGTTGCTGAATGGTTTTTCAATAAATATCAGAAGGCAACTAAAGCGCAAATGATGGGCATCCCTCTTATTCATAAACATAAAAACGTTTTAATTTCCTCACCTACGGGAACTGGTAAAACCCTCTCAGGATTCCTCGTTATCTTGAACGAATTATTTCTACTGGCAAAATCAAATAAGTTAGAGGATAAAATTTACTGCGTCTATATATCTCCTCTAAAAGCTCTTGCCAATGATATAAAAAGGAATTTAATGACTCCCCTGGAGGAGATCTATGAATTGGCAGAGAGGAAAGGAGTCAAGCTCCCAAAAATCAGGGTAGGGGTTAGATCAGGAGATACAAGTCAATATGAGAGACAGCAGATGAACAAAAAACCTCCACATATTTTCATAACAACTCCAGAGAGTCTGGCACTGTCCATTTTTTCACCAAAATTCAAGGAGAAATTCAAAGGGGTCGACTATTTAATAGTTGATGAAATCCACGATCTCGCATCAAGCAAAAGGGGAGAGCTATTAAGTTTAATAGTGGAATACTTAAATTATATTAATAAGAATTTAGTGAGGATAGGTTTATCTGCAACTACTGAACCAATAGAAGAGATTGGCAAATTCCTCATAGGTAATGAAACGGAAAAAGATGTTCATATTATAGAAGTGGAATCCAATAAAAATCTAGATTTGAAAGTTATTTGCCCTGTTTCAGATTTGTTTAATGCAACTCAAGAGCAAATCAGTGAAAGAACGTATGACATAATCGAGAAATTGGTAAAGGAGCACAAAACCACGTTAGTTTTTACCAATACAAGAAGCGGAGCAGAGAGGGTATCCACAAAGCTTATTGAAAGAGGGATAATGGATCTGGAAGCTCACCATTCGAGCCTCTCAAGGGAATCAAGGTTCCAAGTGGAGCAAAAACTTATAGCTGGATTATTGAGATGTGCAGTTTCCTCAACCTCTTTAGAATTGGGAATTGATATAGGAAGCATTGACCTGGTTATACAAGTAGGTTCTCCAAAGGGAATATCCAAAGGATTACAGAGAGTTGGAAGATCAGGTCATTCAGTATTTGCAACAGCTAAGGGGAGAATTATACCGATGGATATTGATGACTTGGTGGAATCTGTAGTTCTGGTAAAACAGGCAAAAGAAAAGAAGCTGGACAAAGTTTCGATTCCCAAAAATTCATTGGATGTTTTGTCACAATTCATTGTGGGAATATCTCTGGAAAAGAAATGGGATCAAAATGAAGTACTGAATATTATCAGGGGTTCATATTGCTATAGAGATTTGAAGGAAAAGGATTACTTAAATGTTCTAAACTACCTGTCAGGTGGCTTTGAGGAAGGCAATGTTTATTCAAAAATTTGGTGGGATAAGGAAGAAGGGACATTTGGGAAGAAGAAGAGCAGCAGGCTTATCTATTTCACCAACTCCGGAACTATCCCTGAAGAGGCTGATTATGAAGTATTCACTCTTGATAACAGGCACATGGGTTCCCTTTCTGAGAAATTTGTAGAGAAGCTGCATAGAGGGGACATATTTGTACTGGGTGCCAGGACTTATGAATTCATAAGACTCAGAGGCAACAATGTCTATGTTAAGGATGCAAGCGGTAAGAAACCCACAGTTCCATCATGGGTAGGAGAAATGCTACCGAGGACTTTTGACCTTTCATTAGAGGTTGCCAAATTCAGGAACGAACTAAAGAAAAAAATTGAAGAAGGTAAAGCTGAAGAATTCCTGAAGAATGAGTATGATGCGGATGATAATACAATACGTTCACTTCTTTCCTATTTCAATACACAGATGCAGTTCGGTATACCAGATAATGAAACACTTTATATAGAAGGTTATATAGACAAATCAAATAATTACTCTGCTATCTTCCACTTCCCATTCGGAAGAAGGGTTAACGATGCGCTTAGCATAATAATCGGTTATACCCTAGGGAAGGAATTTAACATAAATTCTAGGATCGCACTGACAGACGATGGTTTTATGCTTACATTTAACAGGCAAATTCCGCTTGAAAGCATAAGGGAAATTATTTACAACATGGAAATTGGAGATTCATTGAGAAAAGCTGTTAAAAACACGGAATTGTTCAAGCAGAGATTCAGGCACTGTGCCACTAGATCATTTATGGTTCTCAGGAACTATAAAGGAAGGGAGGTCTCAGTTGCAAGGCAGCAATTAAGGAGCCAGAGAGTCCTGGACATACTTTTTTCAATGGAAGATTTCCCTATTATAGAAGAGACTTTTAGGGAAATAGAAAATATTGTAATGGATTTGCCAAATGCAAAATACATCCTGGAAAAAATAAAAAACCGTGAAATAAAACTTGAAATTTTAGAATACTCCAGGTATCCAAGTCCGTTCTCCTATGGAATAATATACGCTGGAATATCTGACATCGTTCTAATGGAAGATAAGAGTGCAGTGATTAGAGAGCTACAAGAATCACTGCTGCAAAAGATGGGTCTTGAGAATAAGGGTGAATTAGACTTAGAAATACTGGAAGAGCTTCAAATGAAAAAGTTAAAAGTCAAGGGCCGGGAAGGTATAATTTCATTCCTTGAAAAGGCAGGTTTCTCGGATCTTAGATCTGAACATTCCTTTTCGCCATTGAAATACTATGAGAACAGGGCAGAATATGAGGAAATTATACAGGAACTTATAAGCGAGGGAAGGATAGAACCGGTTTTCACTGGAAAGAATACTTTTGCCTTAAAGGAAAATATTCCATATCTTGCATCTGTCTTTTCAATATCTTACAGCGGTGAATTAAAATTTGATGATGGGGACAATACATCAGAAATAGCAGAGAAGAATGGACTGAGCGTTGAAGATACTATTATAATGCTAAGACAATTGGAAAGAGCATACAGGGCATACTTTTTACAAGAAGGTAAAGAAACTCTCTGGTTCCACAGAGATGTGGAAAGGGTTGATAAGGAACTTGCATTAAAAAAGGTAATAAAGTTCCTCCTGTGGCAAAATGGTCCACTGACTGATGCTGAAATTCTTGATAGAATAGGGGAGAGGTACCAGATAGGCAATGTATTGAAAATGTTAGTTGAAAATGAAGAAGTAAGGACCGGTACGTTCCTGCCCAAGAGGGAGAGGCAGTACATACTCTCTGAAGATCTGGAAGCTATAAGGGGGATCAGTGAAAGTGATATCCTCAGAATGAGGCTTTCCAATGCCACATACAGGGCTACAGATGATTACATCTCGGATTATCTCATTTTGATAAATCCATTTTCAGCAAAGACCAGGGATTACAAAATTCCAGAGAACCTTATATACGGTCACATAGGAGAAAAACTGATAGGATATTTTTCAAAGGAATACATACAGGAAATATCGTACCTCAACAGGAACATTCCAAAATTTGACAAGGCATTGCAGAAGGAATCTGAAATCGAAGAAGAGGATGTGAAGAATTATGGCAACGTATTTAAAAAGGGGAATGAATACTTTGTTTATTCTGGTAAATCCAAGGAGCCCATAAGATTCCTTGAGAATTTTATTAAGAGATTTGGACCTCTAAATGATTGGGAGCTGACAAACATATTTGGTCAAGATATTAAAGAAGTTATTCCGAAATTGGATGTCAAAGTGATTAATTCCAAGTATACCAGTTATTATTATGTGGAAAAAATAGACCATGACACCCCGGTGATAATCGATAAAGAGGATCCTGCTTATTTAGTAAACAAGAACCTTATAGATGCCGAGTTGGGGGAGGGATTTAAATATTTTCTGATTGAAAAAGGATCTCTAAAGCTCGCTCTCGATATAGAAAAGTCGAATGGCATATTGGAAGTGTTTGATATAGTTGGTGACTATGCATTCGATGCTGAAAAAATAATTCAGGTTGTTCAAAGAATCTCTCAACTGGAAGGTCTAGATTCCATAGTTTTCAGAAAGGCAACCTTCCCCCTTTCCGAAAGGAAAATGCAGGATCTGTCTTTTATGAGGGTTAGAACCTATATATCAAATTCTGAGATAGAAAACCTTAATCTGTCAGAGAAAGAAATTATCAGATACATATTAAGGAAACATCACCTCACAAAAGATTCAAAATATCTTGATCCCGTGGATGCCATAAGCGACATATTCGGTTATAAATCGGATAATGAGCTAATGCTCAAGAGTCCCAAGTTCATAAGCCTCAAGAAAATATTCTCTTCAAAGATGCTAGTGGAATCTTTCCTTATACACGGCACCCAGGGTTATATTTCCAAAGAGAATCTAGCGGTTGTATCAAAACTCAATGAAGGATTGATTTCCAACAAGGGGAAGTTGGTTTTGCAGAAGATTGAATCCATGGAACCATGCTCAAAGGAGGATATTATTGACAGGTCACCATTCACTTTAAACAAAACCATAAGTATCGTGGGCGAATTATTCAAAAGGTCCCAGATTTACAGGGATTACAAGGGAAAAATATACAGATCGCCATCGAACATCTCTATTGAGGAAGCATTAGATAAATTCACAAAATACCTGGGCATATTCAATTCTAGAATTATTACAGAGTTAACCGGGAACAATACGAATATACAAAAGCTTCTCCCCGCATACTTTAACAACGGATTAAAAATGGGGAAATTCAAGATGGTCATGCCCCTGAGGGACAGGGATGAGATCTACTTTATGTGGAAGTACGAAAATATTTTAACTGACCCCATAGATGAAGATATAGTATTGCCTCCAAAACATCCAACTTACATACATCTTGTTTCAGCTTTGGGATGGAAGCCAGGGTCTAAATGGCTACTCCTCCTAAATGGAGACGATCCCGTGTTCTTAAAACTTAAGAAATCAGGGCAGGATATTAAGATTAACACAAGAATAAGGGAACAAACAGCCGCCCGTCTTAGAAAGGCTCTTCTGAGAATAGGTTATAAGATAGATGAAAAAGAGTTTGATGAAGTCACTACCCGCTGGTACGAAGATATGATTCCTAAGAGATACAAGTAACAAAAATATTGAATAAAAAAAGGTAATGAAAAACTATGGTAACAAAAGAAGAAGTTCTGGAAGTGTTAAAGACTGTTAGTGACCCAGAAATTGGAGTGGATATTGTTAATTTAGGTTTAATTTATAACCTTGAAATAACAGATGATGGTGTTGTTAACATAAGAATGACCATGACAGCTCCAACCTGCCCTGTAACTGATTGGATTCTGGTAGAAGCACAAAAAAGGGTGGAATCATTGCCAGGTGTTAAGGAGTGTAACATAGAGCTGGTATGGGATCCCCCATGGAGCCTTGATATGATCTCAGATGAGGCAAGGAAATTGCTAAATTTATAATTATTTTTATTAATTTTCAAAATAAATATTCTTCCTGGAAGAAGAACTCATTTAATTCCAATGTTAATGCAGGCATAAGCCGTATAGAAACTTCAAAAATGAAAAAATAAAGGATTAATTATTTTGCAAAATCCTTTGTAAAAACTTTGATTTCGGCGGGCCTCTTATTTATGTGGCCCATTTTAACCCCATAGATCTCCTTTACCCCATTTAAATAGGAAGTATCCAGAAGTCTCTGTGATACTATTCCCCCTGTAACAATTTTTGAATATTTTTTCTCCACTGTGTCAAATTTATCCACTACGTCGCTCAGTGGAAGCTTCCCAACTAGGTTCCACTTATCGTCATAAAATCTTACTTCCTTAAGATGAGCTGCCTCATCAATTAATTTTATCACAGAGAATTCATTACTTTTTCTTTGATCTTTCTTGGCATCATGATTTTCTTGCCTGTGATTATTATCCTCTTTTGAATGATTTGTCTGTACAGATTGTTCCGTTCTGGCATGATTCTCTACTTTCTGCTGTAAATTGTTCGGATCCTCAACTTTAACCTCATTATGCTGGGTAGGAGATATCCTTGCTGTTTCTTCTGCTCTAACTTGCTCATTCTGCTTGGCATTTTTCTCGTTGAGATTCTTCAGTTCAAGCTGCATGCCATGAGTGATCAGATATTGATCTACCGGCATCTTATCCCTGAGGGCTTTGACCACCTGCTTGTAAGTGAGTTCCTCGACTTCAAAACCCGGAGGTGCTCTTGCAACAAAGTCTATGTCAGCTACTTGCAATAACTCCTTAAGTATAAGGTCCCCTCCTCTGTCTCCATCCAAGAACGCTGTTGTGGTTCTCTGTTTGGATAGCTCACTTATGGTTTTCGGAACATTTGTTCCTTCAACCGCTATGGCATTCTTTATTCCATATTTCAGTAAATTTAAAACATCATTCCTACCTTCTACTATGATAATTGACTCGCTGTTTGCGACATTCGGTCCGGCTGGTAATTTTTCTTCTCCAAAGGCCACGATCTCTGAGTTTTCAACTAAGCTTTTAACTGTCTGAACTAGGTTTTCCCCAACAGATTTATTATTCTCAAGCATTTTTTCAAGAATTTCTTTTGCCCTCTCTATTACCTTTTCTCTCTTAGATGCTCTTATGTCTTCTACGTCCAGAACTTCAACCTTGGCCCTGCACGGACCTATCCTATCTATGGTTTCCAATGATGCAGCTATAATACTTGTTTCGACCTGGTCCATACCTGACGGTATGAAAACTATCCCCTCTGATTTGCCGTTTTTACTTTCTATTTCTACTTCGATTCTCCCTATCTTTCCAGATTTCTGAAGATCTCTTAGGTCTAATTCATCTCCCAATAATCCTTCAGTCTGACCAAATATAGCACCCACTACATCAGGTTTTTCCACTACTCCGTCTGCTGTTATCTTGACCTTTATCAAATATTTGGTAATATTTGGATCTATATTCATTTGAATTCACCTCTATATTATTGTGAAAGATATTTTTAATCTTCACGCACGAACATTGAATCATAGAATATAATTTTATTGCATTAAAAACATCACACGCGTCATGATTTAAGGGCATTTTAATGCCAAAAAATTGGTACATTGCTTTAGTCGCTTAATAATATTTAAATAAAGATTTCCGATACTGTTGTAAGTTTTGTAGGTGTTAATTATGGAAGAATTAAAAACTGGAACTACTACGTTGGCAATGGTTGTCAATGACGGAGTTGTTGTGGGTGCAGATAGGAGAGTTACAGCGGGATACATGGTAGCTCACAAAGTTGGAAAGAAGATCTATCAGGTTGATGATAAAATAGCATTAACAACAGCTGGTCTTGTTGGAGATCTACAGATGTTGGTAAGGTATGTTAAAGCTGAAGCTGAATTATATAAATACAAAAAGGGTGTTAATATAACAGTTGAGGGCTTGACAACACTCCTTGCAAACATACTGAATCAAACAAAATATATGCCATTCCTGGTTCAAATAATCATAGCCGGATATGACAAGAAGCCACATGTATTCTCGATTGACGAGGCAGGCGGAGCAGTGGAGGATAAATACGTTTCAACCGGATCTGGATCACCCTTTGTTTACGGAGTTCTAGAAGATTTATACGAGGATGGAATTACAGTTGACCAGGGAATTGATATTGCCATAAGAGCTATATCCACATCCCTGCAGAGGGATGCCGCCACGGGTAATGGAATAGATATTGTTACAATTACACCTTCGGAGGGTTATAAACAATTACCTGAAGATGATGTGCAGAAGAGAATTAAGAAGCTTAAAATTTAATCTAAATTTAATTTAAATTTATTTTAAACTTTTAAAGGCAAGGTGTTTTTGAACTATGGATTACAATACTATAATAGAGAATACAAGAGATGCTCTGGAAGAATTCTTTCCTGAGTTAGACTATACCAGCATAGACATGGAAGGAGCAAACATAATAGTTTACTCCAAAGAGAGCGACAGGTTCTTCGAGGATCCAGAAAAGATAAAAAAGATGGCACAGAAACTCAAGAGAAGGGTAGTGGTGAGGCCAGATTCTTCTGTATTGATCTCAGAGGAAGAGGCAGAGGAAATTATAAGGAAAATAATACCAAGGGATATTAAAATTTCAGATATCTTTTTTGAAAACGACACTGGCGAAGTGCTTATAGAATTGGACGATCCTGAAACCGTAATGGATCCTCAGAAGCCTTACATATCGGAAATCAGAAAGGCAGTAAAATGGGCACCCAGGATCATAAGGACTCCCCCCATAAGAAGTACCACGATTAAAATGGTAAGGGAATTCATGAAGTCAGAATATCAGGAAAGGAGAAAGTTCTTGAAGAATTTAGCTAAAAGGATTGCGAGGGATCCGCATCCCGGTGAAAACTACGTAAGATTAACAGCTCTAGGAGGGTGGAGAGAGGTAGGAAGATCCAGCACACTCTTGATGACAAAGAATACCAAGGTTATGATAGACTGTGGTATGGATCCTTCAGCTGTTGATTCAGAGGATCCATCCTTGGGAGCTCCATATTTGAATGCACCGGAACTTTGGCCCTTGAATTCTCTGGATGGCGTGGTTTTAACACACGCACATATGGATCACAGTGGATTCCTTCCTTATTTATTTTCAATAGGCTATGATGGTCCCGTTTATCTTACAGCTCCCACAAGGGATTTAGTTCTCCTTCTATTAATGGATTATATAAGATTGGCTATATCTGAAAACAGAAAATCCCCTTACAAACTTGAGGATGTAAGAAACATGATAAGGCACACTGTAACTCTAAATTACAATGAAACCACGGACATCTCTCCGGATGTGAGGGTTACCATGAGAAATGCCGGACACATTTTGGGTTCCAGCGTGGTTCACTTCCATGTGGGAGAGGGATTCCACAATCTGCTTATGTCCGGAGATATTAAATATTCAAATTCCTGGCTATTTAATTCTGCAGACACAAGACTTCCGAGAGTTGAAACATATGTAACTGAAAGTACATATGGAGGAAAGAACGACGTACAGCCATCGAGACAGGAAGCTGGAGAAAGGATTACACAGATTGTAAAACTTGCCATAGAGAGGAAAGGGAAGGTTCTTGTGCCTGTATTTGCAGTAGGTAGAAGCCAGGAGGTAATGCTAGTACTTGAGGAAAAAATGAGGACAGGTCAGCTTGAAAAGATTCCGGTCTATTTGGACGGAATGATTTATGAAGCTACAGCCATTCATACAGCCTATCCTGAATTTCTAAATGTGAATCTCAGGGATTCCATAACAAAGAAGAAAGAGAATCCATTCCTATCAGATATCTTCAAGAGGGTGGATGTACAGGAAACAAGAGAGCAGATAATTGATGATGTGGGGCCATTTGTGGTTTTGGCGACATCAGGTATGATGAATGGTGGCCCAGTGCTGGAATATTTCACCAACTGGGCAGAGGACGAGAGGAATTTTCTGGTTTTCGTTGGTTACCAGGCTGAAGGAACATTAGGGAGAAAAATACAAAGTGGAATCAAAGAAGTTGAGATAGGAAGGGGAGGTGCTCCCAAGAAAGTTACAGTTAACATGGCAGTTGAAAGTGTGGATGGATTCTCGGGACACTCGGATAGAAGGCAGCTCATAAAATACATCGAGGCTCTCGAATATAAGCCGAAAAGGATATTGGTAAACCACGGTGATCCCGCAAAGGCTGTAGAACTTGCCAGAACGCTAGAATCAAAGTTTGGTGTTGAATCATATGCACCTTATAATTTGGAGACCATAAGGTTAAGGTAGGACTTATTAAATAGAAGAAATTATTAATATGTCTGGTATACAGTTTGCCAGAAGGAGATAGTAATGGTTGGTTACAAAGACATTCCACCGGATATGCTCATTGAAAAGATTGCAGATGTGCTAAAGACCAAGGTAAAGGAACCAGAGTGGGCAATCGTAGTTAAGACTGGACAGCATAAAGAAAGAGGTCCTTATGAGACCGATTGGTATTACAAGAGGCTGGCCTCAGTATTGAGAAAGATTGCCATCCTTGGTCCCATAGGTTCCATAAGGCTTTCTGCGGAATATGGGGGCAAGGTAGACAGGGGATCAAAGAGGTATCATGCATCCACCGGATCAAGGAAGATAATTAGGCAGTGCATGTATGATTTAGAGAAACTTGGATATGTAACGAAAAGTAAGAAGGGAAGGGAAATTTCACCTGAAGGTTTAAAGTTCCTTAATTCAATAGCGAAAGAATTATCCGGGAAACTTAAAGAGGATGTTCCGGAAATATCAAAGTACCTCTAAAAGGAGGTGAATTTAATGTCTGACGATAGAGAGTTGGAGGAAATTCGAAAGAGAAGGTTGCAAGAGCTCCAGAGGCAGGCTCTTGAAAGGCAGGCTATGGAGGAGCAGCAGGAGGCTGAGAGAAAAGCAGCAGAAAAGGAGAGGCTAGAGATATTAAGGAAACTCCTGACTCCTGAAGCCCTGCAGAGGCTCTCAAACGTCAGATTAGTTAGGCCAGAATTGGCGGAGAATGTTGAAAATCAGATAATATATCTGGCTCAATCCGGTAGGCTTACTCGGCAAATCACCGATGCCGAAGTAAAAGCACTGCTGGCAAAGTTAAGTGAGAAGAGGGAAATAAGAATAGAAAGGAGATGAATGAAAATGGCAAGGAATAAACCAGAAGCTATGAAAAAGAGATTGCTTGCAAAGGTAAAGGAAAATTCAAGGGTACCGGCATGGGTTATGATCAGGACCAATAGAAGAGTTACAACAAACCCGAAGAGGAGAACTTGGAGGAGAAACAAACTTAAGGAGTGATGAATATGGCAGAAAAGGAAATGAATTTGGTAATTTCATTGAGGGAAATTGTTTACGTTTCCAGGAAGAGGAGAAGTCCTGCAGCAATATCTCTGTTGAGAAGAAAGGTTTCAAGGTTTGCTAAGGTACCCTTAGAAAAGGTCTGGATCGATGATCAGGTCAATAAATTAATTTGGAGCAGGGGCATCGAAAAGCCACCTAAGAAATTGAAGGTTAAGATAGTAAAAATTGAAGAGGACAATTCTGCGGAGGTCCTCCTGCCAGATTGAATTTTCATGATACAAAAGGCTAGAATTTTTAATTCCCCTTTTTTGGGCATTTATATTAGAACTTGGGAAAAATATACATTCGTCCCAAAATCGATTGATCCAGAATTAGTTAAAATGATAAGGGAAACACTAGAGACAGAAGTAGTGGAAATATCACTCGGCAATTCCACTGTCCTGGGTTCTCTCATGATAATGAATTCACAGGGAGCCATATTGACGAACTTAGTGGACGCTGAAGAACTTAAAGCATTACCTAAAGATTTGAGATATACAGTAATTGATTCTAACTTGAATGCATTTGGCAACAACATACTGGCCAATGATAAAGCTGCCATTGTCCATGAGGATTACGGGAGAAATACCATAAAAGAAATAGAAGATGCACTTTCTGTAGAAGTAGTAAAGCTTTCATTCCACGATATAAAAACTATAGGATCGAGCGGGTTAATAACAACTAAAGGTCTCATTCTTCCACCATTCTTGGAAGATGATGAAGTTCATGAGATTGAATCTATATTTGGTACAAAGGCAAAGGTTGGAACTGCGAATTTCGGTAGTGTGTATGTAGGTGCATCAGTTATTGCCAATTCCAAGGGAGCCCTTGTAGGGGAAGATAGCACACCCATAGAGGTTCTCAACATTGAGGAAGCATTAGATCTATGAAGATTGAGAAGTGCAAAGGTGTCTATGAACCTGAGGATGACTCATATCTTATGTTGAGCATACCTGAGGTAAAAGGGAATATACTTGATGTGGGGTGCGGTACGGGCATAGTTGGAATTCATTATTTAGAAAAGGGCAATAAGGTAACCTTCATAGATATTGATCCAAGGGCCGCAGAATGCACTAAAAGGAATCTTGAGTTAAATAAGTTAAAAGGGGAAGTAATCATTTCAGACCTCTTATCGTCTGTTAGAGGTGAATTTGATTACTGCCTTTTCAATCCTCCCTATCTGCCTTCTGACCAATTCAATCATATTGATTTGAGTGGAGGTATTGTAGGCAATGAAACAACTACTAGATTCTTAATTCAAGCAAAAGAAAAATGCAAGGTTTCATATGTGATAGAATCATCAATTGCTCCCATTGACTGGAGGAATATTGAGTGTTTATGTCATGAGGTGGTAGGTAAAATAACCTACCATCTTGAAGAAATCAGGTTAATAAGGGTCTGGAGATGCCAACAATAGAGGAAGAGATTGCCAGGATTGAAGAAGAATTAAAGAAAACACAATACAACAAGGCTACTGAACACCATGTTGGAAAATTGAAGGCTAAATTGGCCAAGCTTCAAAAGGCCAAGGAAGAAAGGAGAAGGGGAGGGGGTGGAACAGGGTTCTTCATTAAAAAGGGGGTTTATCCTTCTGTTGCATTAATAGGGCCTCCCTCAGTAGGAAAAAGCAGCCTTCTAAATGCAATCACCAATGCAGAAAGCCGAGTAGGGGATTTCGATTTTACAACCCTATCCATAGTTCCCGGGATAATGGAATATAACAAAATGAAGTTCAGAATTCTCGATCTTCCGGGAATTATTGAGGGAGCAGGTTCTGGAAGAGGAAGGGGTAGGGAAGTAATATCTGTTTTAAGAAATGTGGATCTGGTAGCAATAGTCTTAGATCCTTTCAAGTTCAATTATGAATATATTATTAACGAAATAAGAAACATGGGAATAAGGCTCAATGAGGAGCCTCCTAAAATCAGTATAATTAAAAAGGACAGGGGCGGGTTAAACATTATGACTACCGGGAAAGTTCAGGTCGATACGGATCTTTTCACCATAATTGCAAGGGAATTTGGATTAATAAATGCTGATATAATCATAAGGGAAAACATGGATTCTGAGAGGTTTATAGACGGGTTAATGGGAAATAGAGTTTATCTCAAGGCTATATTCATTCTCAATAAAGCGGATACCCCAGAATTCAAAGATGCTTATGAGTACCTTAAATCAAGGGGAATAGACCCTATTCCAGTTTCAGCCGCAAATCATGAGAACCTAGAATCTTTGAAGAAGGCAATAGCTGAGAATACCAGCATGATAAGGGTTTATTTAAAGAAAGAGTATGAAAATGAACCTGATGAAGAGCCCATGGCCATAAGGGAAGGAAGCACTGTTGAAGATGTGTGCAGGATGCTTCATAAGGATTTTGTCGAAAGGTTCAAATTTGCCACCGTAAAGGGAAAATCTGTAAAATTCCCCAATCAAAGAGTTGGCTTAGATCATGTGCTGGCTGATGGAGATATTCTTACCATTTACATAAAAAAAGGATGAATTTATACAATAGTCTTGCTCCACATCTCTTTTGCCAGCTTACCTTCATACTTAAATTCTTTTATTAGTTCCTTAGCTTCTTCCCTCCTAGATCTGTGTTCTTCCAGGAACTTGTTTAATTTATCGGCGAGATATTCCTTAATTTCACCAGTAAGTATCCTTCCTGTTGAATATTCTTCCCCGATTTTTTTGATCTTTTCATCATCCTCTTCAAAGAAATAATATAACCATTGGTAAGGCACATCAACACTCAGGTCAGCTCCTAGCTTTCTCTGCAGTTCCGCCGTTGCCTGCCCTCCGGAAAATGCATATTTCATTATTTTCTTTCTGACAGTCTTTGGATCATCGGATAGATAGATTGCCGATTCCGGGGAAGAGGAACTCATCTTCCCTTCAGGCCCGGTCAAAGGAGGAAGGAATTTGCTGTGTATCTGTGCTGCTTTATAGTATCCCAGAGATTCAGCTATGTCCCTCTGGAGTCTCCAGTAGGGATCCTGATCAATGCCTGCAGGTATCAGGCATCTCCTCTTTTCAAACATGGTGGGGGCAATCTGCAAAGCAGGGTAAAATATAATACCAATATTGGATGAGTTGTCAAATCCAAAAGTTGCCCTAACCTCTGAGAAGTTGAGTTTTTTTGCTATTTTTATGGATACGGGGTACATGTTCTTTATATATTCAGTATCCTGGAAAATAAAAGTTCTATCAGGATCAAATCCCACTGCTATGATGTCCAATATGTTTTCTATGGACCATTGCATTGTCTGATCCAATGAATAATCTGGGTTCCTCATGAACTTTTCATCGTCTGTAACTTCTATGTACACATTCACTTTAAAAACATCCTGTAACCACTTTGTAAATACAAATGGAATCAGGTGCCCTATGTGCATTCCCAGGGAGGGTGCTCTTCCTGTATAAAGGAAAAAATTCTTCCCATCTGAATAATCTTTTAAAATAAGATTAAGATCTCTGTGGGAAAAAAATATCCCCCTCCTGAGCATGGTATGAAGTTTTCCACCTGTTAAATCTGATATTTCTTTTATCAAAGGTTCATCAATCTTTTGGGTTCCAAACTGTTCTATCAGTTTATCATAATCTATCTTGCCCTTTACTTCCCAAGGAGTTACTGTATTACTCATTGCAGGATAATTTCTAATTGGATAAAATTCTTAACATTCATAGAGTAAAGGTTCAAAATAGATAAATTGATTTAAGAAAGAATTAAAAAAATTATATTAAAAATTTATCTTTTATTCATGCGCCTTATGGTAAATACGAATGCCGCTATTAGGATTAAGAAAAGCAGTATTATATAGAATGCATATGTATCGTAGAATGGCGGATTAATTTCGCTGAACTTGAATGAGATTGTTTGCATTCCTGTTACATTAAACATCTCTAAAATGCCCTGTTTCTCGGGAGTCAATAGATACGTTCCAGAATAATATGCCTCCAAGGTATAGTTGCCTGCAGGAAGTCTAAAGGTTGCTATACCGCTTTTGTTAGTCATTCCGCTGCCAACCAATTGTCCGTTATGCCATACTTCAACAAATGTACCGTTAAGTGGCTGTCCCGAGTTGGTAAGAGTTTTAATATTGATATAGTAAATCATTGTGGATATCGAAATATTCATTTGGCCCGATATGGCAAATCTTCCTGAAGCCACATTTGTTCCCAGATAATAGGCACTATAATTAAATACACCTCCTGGAAGTAAAGCATTCACATTTCCATTATTATTGGTGACCAAATTTATCATATACTGTGGATCTGATGGATTGAATATTTTCAACTGAACATTGCCTATGGTTGCGTTCCTTGTATCCAGGGTTGTTAAGGTTATGTTATAGATGGATAGTGAGTAATTTATGGATATGTTTGTATTTATTGCGATCTGTGACTGACCAACGTTGTATCCCATATAATAGAATTGAAGTGAATAACTGCCTTTCCCCAAGACCGTAGATGAAATTCCGTTATTTCCCGAAATAGTGGTAGAAATTAGTGTATTATTTTCATATATATTTATAACCACTCCAGCTATTGGTTGATTGTTATAATCCAATGTGTTAATGGAAAAATTGTATAGTTCAGCAGTAATGCGTAAACTGGAATTTGAGGGTTCATGGATTATTCCATTATATATAGTGAATGTTTTCCAGAATACAGAAATTCCATAATCACCAGTTGGAATAGGAATCTGGGAGAATCCATTAATGTTTGTGTAATTAAAGCCAATTATGTTTCCGGTAGTTATATTGTAAATCTCTATGTAAGCAAGATCAATAGAACCAATTTGGGGATATGTAACGTATATGCTCTGCTCATATACGCTCACATTGATGGGGAATATTCCATTGCTATTGATGGAGAGGGAGCCATTAAAAACTAGTGTATCATGCCATATAATATTAATATAATATAAACCTCCAGGTACTTGCTTTAAAGATGCTGTACCATTCTTAGATGTCACCAAAAGCGGATAATGTACACCTCCAGGATTTATAGCATATATCAATGAATTGCCTAAAGGCTGTGATGCATTGTCTAATACCTTTAATGTAGGATAATAAATATGAGTTGATAATAGAAGAGTTTCATTAGAGCTAGAAGTATTTAATGGGAGAATTCCAACAAGGGAATTTTCGTAGAACACCTTTGCAATATACGATGAATTGGCGCTCAATTCAAATGAGGTTATTCCTGTGGAATTTGTTTCATTCTTTCCAATGAAAGAATTAATCGAGTATATTTTAACAGTTGCATTTTGAACTGAGTTATTTAATGAATCAACAACCTTGAATTCAACATTGACTGGCTTACCACCAATCCAAAAATATGCAACTCCAAAGGCATTTCTTCCATAATAACTGCTTCCCGTATTCTGGTTTAATAGATTGTGGTAGGTATTGTCAGTAGCATTTACGGATATTTCATATCTTCCGGGTGGCAGACCGGAGTAATTGTAATTTACGTAAAAGAGTTCGTAGTAAGAGCTCTGAAGTGGATGATTTAATGGTTCCATAACAGTTTTGTAAATAATGCCACTCAAATTGCTAATAGTAAGATCTACCGGGTATGAATTGAAGTCATATATTCCTAAAGGATCTGTTATATTGGCAATTATTTTTACTGTTTTATTTCCGGTTGATGGAAATACGCTTGTTAAATTTCCTCCGATAAATGTTGAAATATTTTCTATGTTGAGGTAGTTGCTTACAGGTAAGCTTAATGCACTGTAATAGTAAGTATGTGAAACTAATCCCCACCAGATGCCATAATAATTACTTGATGCCCCTGAAATGGTAATAGAGAGCTCTATGGAATTATTCTTAGGTACTGTGTAAAAAACCTTAGATCCAAAGCTTATAACATTGAGATTGGGCGTTGATCCGTATTTCACGTTTGATAAGGCATATGGAGCTGATGTACTAATAATAGATGTGGAACCATTGGGGTATAGTTAGTAAAGAGAGTAAGAAATGCTGCCACCTGAAGAACCTCCCGTCTGATTTAGATAAAGATAAACTTCCGGTGTACCATTTATAGTAAGATTTGAAGCTAATTGCGGTACTATATAGAATTGGACTGATATATAATGTAATCCTGTGACAAGCTTGCCTGTTTTTAGGTAGGTTGCATTGGTATCGTTTACAGTATTTAAAATATTCAGGGCTGGAGTTGAACCCACATAAACGGGCTTGCTTATGTTGTGAAAATAGAATGTTACATTGGTTGGTGTGGGTTCAGGGCCAATATATGGAGTTGCAAAGCTAGTCTCTATGAATGATGAACTAGCTACTAAAATTATTATTGATGCTAAAATTGCTGCTGAAATTTTCCCCATATCTGAAATTAGTTTTTCTAATATAAATCGTTTATAATACAATTTTAGAATTTGTTTAATGAGGGATCTTTAAATATGACCATTGGTTAATGAGAGTTTACCGATAGACTTTTGTGTGAAAATAATGCCCTTACCATGCCTGTAAGAAAATTGTCTCATCAATTTAAAACCCTTTATTATAATGAATAGTTAGCCTTAACAATTAGAGTTGGTCTCACTTATATGGCCAAGTGGTTAGGGGTTATATAACATCATATAAATGAACAACGTACCAGATATATCCGATCAGTTCTCAATCTGGGATATTCAATAGACCAACTTACTAATAATCCTTACTTTATACTTTGAAAACCTATTCTTTTTCGTTATTTTACAATGTGTAACATGCTAAAAACGATGGTTATAAAATACCCAGATAAGATTATTAATGCATAATGGTTGCGCGCTGGTGAGGAAACAAAAGGCAAAACTGTAAGACAATGAAATCGGAGTGCATTCTGAGCATAAACTGCATCGTCGAATGGATGGGCCTTAAAATACTCATAGATTAAATAGATTTACGCAAATTCTAGATATAAAAGGTTGATGATAGAAAATTGTCTTTATTTATTAATTAAAGGCAAATCACTCACAATCTTCAAATAAATAATAAAAATAAAAATTAATTGTCGTATAATTTATTCAAATTTATGGAAGCGTTGTGGAAACGGTTCCGCTATATCCAGTGTAAGTTAATGAAACTGTATCTCCTGATAAGTCAGTATTGCTTACTATTGTAATCGTCGACCCACTCTGTATATAGGTGTTTTCTAGTACTCCATTAGTATTGGAGACCAAATATTCTATAGTAGGTGTTGAGCCAGTCGCCACAGCTTGAGCTGTACTTGTGAGACTAATAGGTGTTGTTTTTGATAAAACAACTGGGTTTCC
>JAFMDN010000017.1 GCA_017857235.1 Methanobacteriota archaeon | reverse complement strand
CTTAAATATTACTGTACCTACAGAAGAAATGAATTTTGAATGTGTCCACAGGGTTGGAAGCTTTCTCTTGAGTTCCGGGAACTCTTCTCTAAGTACATGGGAAGTATAACCCTTAATTCTATTCACAACATAGTACACACCTCTTTTGTGATTCACCTCTATGAGGTGATACACTTGGTCTGGCATAACTTCCATCTCAAGTACCTTATACCCATAATCACTTTTTTTTCAAAAATCAGTTGCTTTAATCTTATATCTATAGGGGAACAAGAACCCTTCTTCTATACTTCGGGCAAAATATCACATGGTATTGACAGCTGTATACAGTGTGATCTTCACGATGGTGATCCTTTTCTTTATTAGCTATTTCCATCTTCCTAAAAAATTATATTATCACGGCTTATATATCTTTAGAAATTCATCTCCTCATTGAAGGCTGGAGCTTTCTTGTTCATATTTTTTTAATATTTTATTTTCCTAATTTAAAAATGGATTTTTTCCATAATTTATGATAATTTTCCGTATAATTTTTATTAACTGTGTAAAATCAAAAAATTTTAATTTAAGATTATAGTATAGTAATGATTGAAATGACCCAAAGTGATAATAAAAAGGGTGCAGGAAGGCTTTTTGTAGTCGTGATAGTAATTGTGGTAATAATAGTTGCTGGTTTTGCTGCGTACGCTCTGAGTCATAAAACTCAGACAACGGTGAATAAAACTTCTCTAGTTGTCGAGGAAGGAGAATTTCCTGATAGCCTTGATCCAGCTGTAACCTTCAGCACTCCTGGATGGGAAATAATGAACCAAATTTATCAGGGACTCGTTGCACCTAATGGAACAAGTGTGACCACATTTGTTGGAGTATTAGCTTACAACTGGACTGTTTCCCCTAATGGAATGAACTATACTTTCTACCTTAGACATAATGTAACTTTCAGCAATGGAGACCCATTCAATGCCTATGATGTTTGGTTTTCCATCTACAGATCAATAATTATGGATCAATCCCCAGAGTTTATATTAGGGCAAAATCTTGCAGCAGGCAACGGTATTAATTTCAACATAACTGCGAATATTCTTAATTCCATTAACTATACTGATCCAAACTCCACTGATTTATATTACATGGAATATCCAAACCAATCAGTGCAGGTTGTAAATCCTTATGAAGTTATCTTCCACTTGGGTTACGGTTATAACGGATACCACCCGTATAACGCATTTTTAATGACTCTTACAACTCCACTTGCAGCAGCAGTTGATCCAAAAGTTGTTGAAGAGCATGGAGGTGTTGTTGCTGGGTCTACAAATAGTTGGATGGATACGCATGCAGTAGGTACCGGTTTTTATGAATTAGGTCAGGTTATACAGGGACAAAGTATAACTCTTGTTAAAAATCCAAATTATTGGGGAAATTATGTACCAAAGGACGAATTAAATTATGCAATTCAACCTGCAATTTTGAATACAATTACCATTGAATATAAGTCACTGGCATCAAGAATAGCAGATCTAAAAAGCGGGGCAGCGCAAATCATTGAGGCACCTGTGCAAGATTATAACACATTGAAAACTATTCCTAATGTTAATGTGTCATTATTACCAATAATTTTCGGCAGTTCACAAGGAGCATATTTTGTATACATGGATCCTGTGGCATTCCCAGCATTCAACAACACTTCCGTGAGGGAGGCTATTACTTACGCCATAAACTATGCTGGAATTATAAAAACGGTTTTTGATGGATATGCTGTCCAATGGGTTGGACCTATTCCTCCCGGTTTCCCATATTATAACCAATCTGTTGGAAATTTAACACCGTACTCATACAATCCAGAATTGGCAGCCAAATACTTGGCACAGGCTGGCTATCGTGCTATTTTTCCCAATGGTACCATCGTAAATAGAAATCATCCATTCCCCAATGTAAATTTCTTATACACTTCAGATTCCACGTCTGAAACAGAAGCTGCTCAGATAATTCAGTCAAATCTTGCTGCAATAGGTATCAATATAACTCTTACTCCATTAACGTTCCCTGCATACGAACAAGTTGTTTTTGCACCTGGCAACGAAACAACCCAGTATCCAATGGGAATAAACTTCTACACTGAAGATTTTACCGCATCTATAGATTATGTTGATGCTATAGCTGATGGATATTACATAGGTACTTCTGCATATTTCAATGATAGTGTATTCAATGCCTCCGTTAACGCCAGCGCCACATTCAATCAGACTGCCATAATACAAAACTTTTCATTCATTACCCACACTATGTATTATCAGTATGCAATTGATTGGCTTTATACCCCATACATTCTCTCAATAACTGCGAGTGACGTTACTGGAATAATTCCAAATCCGGCAGGTAGCGGTGCAGGTTACTTTATGTTCTATAACACCGTGCATTATACCTGAGGATTGTGTATGATTGGGAGAAAAGAATTAATTTTATTTATTTTGAAGAGAATAATTTTTTCCTTTTTCGTAATTATTGGAACGATAATAATAATTTTCTTTATCTCTCATATATTATCTAAAAATCCGGCGGCACTTTGGGCTGGACCAAAGGCTAAACCTTCCACAATTGCCTATGTAATAAAAGAGTATGGATTAAATAAACCTATTTACATTCAGCTTCTGAACTTCTTTGAGGGTTTTTTCACAGGAAATTTTGGTATAGATCCTGTTACACATCAGCCAATCGCATCTGAAATATTCTATTACTTCCCAAACACCATTGAGCTTGTTATTACTGCATTAATTTTCATAATAATAATAGGTATAGGTTTGGGGTATATTTCCGCCGTGCATTTTAACTCCAAGGTTGATGATCTTATTAGGCTTCTTTACACGACAGCATGGGCTACTCCCACTTTCCTGGCATCCATATTGGCTATACTTATTTTTACATCCTACATACCTATCTTACCCTCAGGTGGGATGTATTCTCCTGGTTTGACCCCACCACCAAGGATTACCGGCATATTTGTTATTGATTCCCTTCTTTCTGGAAACCTTGCAGATTTCATAAATGGACTGGATCATCTTATTCTACCGGCCTTGACTCTTGCATTCCTTAACTTCGGTATTGTAACTAGAATAAGTAGGAGTGGTATCCTCAATGTAAAATGGATGCCGTATGTGAAAAATGCCAGAGCAAAAGGAGTAGATGAAAAGAGAATCAACAGATATCATATACTCAGGAACGGATTGATTGAATCCAATACAGTTATAGCAGTCATGTTTGGCTGGCTTGTTACAGGTACAGTAGTTGTGGAAGAGATATTTTCATGGCCTGGAATAGGAAAGTTTGCTTACAACGCCATAACATCGGATGATTATCCCGCTCTTATTTACGTTGTTATAGTATTCACAATACTTGTTATCATAGCTAATCTTATAGCAGATATAATGTATGCCGTACTTGATCCAAGAATAAGGTTAGGGAGGGGAATTAAATGAATTTCAAAGATTCTGCAAGCAAATTCTTTAAAGTTATATTTTCAAACTGGCTTTCGGGTTCAGGTTTCATTATAATTGCAATTTTCTCAATTATTGCAATACTTTACGAGTTGCTAGGAACCAGAATGGTTCCATACAACCCTTACCAAATAAACTTGTTGAATGCCAATTTGCCGCCTTCCAGCTCTCACTGGTTTGGTACAGATGAATTGGGAAGAGACATATTTTCCAGGGTTATCGCTGCCCTTCCTGTGGATCTTGGTATCTCCTTATTCATTGTGATCGCATCATCATTTATAGGATTAGTCTTGGGCATTGTGGCAGGATATTTTCGTGGTCCATTAGAAGAAGTTATTATGAGATTGACAGATCTCTTTCTGGCATTTCCCCCAATAATTATGTCCATGGCCATAGCAGCTACCCTTGGCCCTAGCCTTTTAAATGCAGCTATTTCAGTCATATTTGTGTGGTGGCCTCCATATGTTAGGCTCGTTAGAGGCAATACATTGCAGGTGGCATCTCAGGACTTTATAACAATATCTAGAGTATTGAATACGCCCTTTAGGAAAATACTTCTCAAGGGAATTCTTCCCAATATTATTACACCGCTCCTAATTTACGCTACAATGGATGTGGGTACTGCCATGCTTACACTATCAACACTAGGGTTCCTTGGAATTGGGATACCCATAAATACTCCAGAATTAGGTCTTATGTCATCAATACTTACAACCACATTTTACACTTATCCGTATGAAGGCTTAATACCGGCAGCGTTCATATTCCTGATAGTTTTAGGGTTTTCTCTAACTGGAGAAGGCCTTGCAGAGCTAATTGATCCGAATATTAGAGTTCATATCATCTCAAGGAAGAAAAGGGCCGAAATTTTGGAAAGAAGCAAAGTATTAACAGAAAAAATATAAAATCAACCCTTTTTCTTTACATCCTTGTTTTTTATTTTTATATTCTTTTTCGATTTCTCATTATCCTTTTTTGGGGAAGGTATTAAGGCGTATATTATTATAGCCGCAATTACAAATGCCATTACGATATTGCTTTCCATTGGTATGTAAGTGGTCTTACCTGTTACCCATAATTTAAGGACTCCCAAGATAGGTATGTATCCAACAGCAACTCCCATAATTTGTGAAACATTTACTAAACTATTATCAATTCCTACATTCTGATCAGCAGCCAGATAATAATTGCCTGAAATTAAAAAGGGAGAGTTCGCCAGATTGTAGTCACCCATTGTTACAAACCCTTTCTCCCCGATATATTGTGATAGCTCAATGATTAAATTTCTATGAGCATAACCCACATCTTTTATGATCACATTGCTCCCGTTGATAGACATCCATGATTGGTTTTTAAAGTAGTATATTATGGGTGTTGTCCCTTTCCAGCCCTCGATATAGAGTATTGCCCTATGTATTACTAATTCTCCCAAGTAGTAATTCTTATAAACAATTACATCACCATAATCGCCGTAATCAATTGGACTCCCTTGTGTTCTGGCTTGAACGTATGTTATGACTTGATTGAAATTATCAATTTTTTTTACACCTACAATGTCGCCAGTATTTATAACTCCGAATGTAAAACCATTACCGTGCTGCATGGATTTTGACTCCACTATAACTGCAGGTGGCCAATTATCAGTGTAGGCGTATGCTGCTCCAAGTAATAGGACTACCACCAATAAAGCTGATATACCCTGGATTATTCCCTTATTGAGTTTCAAATATATCTCAGGTTAATGGTTTTTCTAAATTTAACATTTATTTAAGAGCTTTTTCTAAATCATCTGTGAAAAAATTCCCAAAAAGTAATAATTTATTAATATGAATTTTATACATAACTATGGCCTCAAGGAAAAATTCAAAAGATCAAATAAATTCAATAGATAAAAAAATATTAAAAGCTGTATTCGAAACTAAAAATACAAATCTGGGGGTAATTTCAAAAAAAGTTGGTATGTCAAAATCAACAGTGCACAATAGATTAAAGCGACTCAAAAATCTTGGAATAATTACTGGAGAAATTTTAGCTTTGGATCAAAAATTTGTGGAAAGTTATATGACAGCGGTAAGCCTAATAAAGGCAAGATATGGCCCTGAATATGCTGAGGAAGTTGGAAAAAGGATTGCTAAAATAAAAGGTGTCTGGGCAGTTTATTTCGTAATAGGTACAAATGATTTTGTGGCACTTATAAGAGCCAAAACTAAAGAGGAACTGGAATCCATAGTAAATGAATTAAGTAAAACAGAAGGAATAGAGAGGAGTGAGACTACCATTGTATTAAAAATGTTAAAAGAAGACCTTTCCGAAAGTATGAAACTTCTCGTTGAGGACTAATTTTTATCAATTTTTTTCCAATCTTTTAAATTTAAAGAAAATATTTCTTTTAAACTCGTTATGAATCGATATTAAGATTCATTAATATATGTTTTAAAGATTATCATGTATATGCTGACTCAGAGACTTAGTTTAAATAAAGCCCCTGTTATAAGGGTAAAACCACCTGGGCCAAAGTCCATGGAGATCCTATCCATTCAAGATAAATTAGAAAGTTCCACTAGATCTTATACGAGATTTTTTAAAATGGCCATAGACTATGCGAAAGGCTCTACCATAGTGGATGTGGATGGAAACATCTACATTGATTGGTTCGGGGGAGTAAGCGTAATGAATCTTGGACATGGTAATCCCATAGTGATTAGGGCAATTGAAGACCAGCTAAACAAAATTACTCATATCACTGAATTACCAACTGAAGCCAGGATATCTTATCTGAAAAATTTAAATGCAACACTTCCCGGAAAAATGAAGGATCATTCAAAAGTCTTATTTACGGTGAGCGGTGCTGATGCTTGTGAAGCAGCAATAAGCCTTGCAAGGTATATTACCAAAAGGAGAACAATTATAGCTTTCTCGGGTTCATACCATGGGATAGCCGGTGGGGTGGTACATGCTACTGCCAACCCGCATTATAGGGAATATGCCTCATTTAACCCCCATGAAGTATTTTTCGCTCCTTTCCCCTATCCTTACAGATTTCCTATTAAAGGTGATGATATCTCCAAGGTTGTCATTGATTACCTTGACTATATGATAAGTGACCCATATTCTGGTATATCAAAACCTGCCGGAATAATGGTTGAACCTATACAAGGAGAGGGTGGGTACATAGTTCCTCCAGATGATTTTTTACCAATGCTTAGAGAATTGGCTGATAAGCATTCCATTCCTCTTATAGTGGATGAAGTTCAAACTGGTGTGGGAAGAACGGGAAAAATATGGGCTTCTGACTTGTATGGCATAACGCCTGACATTATGTGCGTTTCCAAAAGCATTGGGGGTGGGATTCCCATATCTAGTGTAGTATATAGGGAAGAGTATGATAACTTACCTACTGCATTCCATCTCGGTACATACAGAGGAAATCCTCTAGGACTTGCAGCTGGTGCTGCTATACTTGAATACCTTATGAAAGGAAATCTACTTGACAGGGTTACAAAATATGGAAGGAACATCTTATCTAGATTTCAGGATATGATGAACGAGTATGGTGTGATAGGTGATGTAAGGGGGAAAGGTTTTATGATCGGTGTTGAGTTGGTAAAAAATGGAACAACTTCACCCAATCAAGAAATTGCCCAAAAACTCCGGGATGTGCTGTTTCAAAATGGATTATTAATGCACACTTGCGGCCATTATGGAAATGTAATGAGATTTATGGCGCCCCTTACGATAGAGGACGATTTAATCGATAATGGATTGGAAATATTCGAATCTTCAATTAGGGAGATGATTAAATGAGCATACAAACCTATGACCCTTTTACGGGCGAACTTTTGGGTAATTATAAAACAGAATCAGAAAAAGATGCACTAGAAAAAATAAAAGAGGTATATAAAGCACAGGAAAGTTGGCGATTAAGTCTTGATGAAAGGGTAGAGTATTTTAAAAACACTATTAAAAGAAACTTTGAAAAAGAGACTGAAAATTTGGCAAAGTTAATGACTAGGGAGATGGGAAAGCCCATATCTCAATCCATAGCTGAGGTCAAAAAGAGCATAAGGTTGATTGATTATTTGATTGATAAGGCCCATGAGATATTTGATCCTGAATATATTAAAACTGAAGCTAAAAAGAGCTATGTCAGATTTGATCCCCTAGGAGTAATTATGTCAATAGAACCATGGAATTTCCCTGTTTGGCAGGTTGCACGTGCAGCTTTTCCCGCACTTATGGCCGGAAATGGAGTGGTTCTTAAGCATGCTTCCATAGTTACTGGAACATCACTTAAAATCCAAGAATTGATTGATTTACCGGTATTTAAAAGTCTTATTGTTGATGGAAAAACAGCATCCTCATTGATAAAATATGTTGACGGAGTTGCATTTACTGGTTCAACTCCCACGGGCGCTAAGATAGCTGAAGAAGCAGGAAGAAATCTTAAAAAAATAGTAATGGAACTCGGAGGTTCTGATCCATTCATAGTGATGAAAAGCGCTGATTTAGAGAAAGCAGCTAAAAATGCAGTATTAGGAAGACTACAAAACAATGGACAGAGTTGCATAGCTTCCAAAAGGATACTGGTGCATGAAGAAGTGTTCGATGAATTTTCTAAGAAATTTGAAGAAGAAATGAGTAAAGTTACAATAGGCAATCCACTTGATGAAAAAACTTACCTTGGACCATTATCCTCAAAAGAGCAGGTAGAAACCATTAGAAAACAGATATCTGAGCTGAAACCAGTTTCCAATGTGATCAAGCTCGGTGAGGAAAAGGGAAATATCATACCTCCTACGATTGTTATAACGGATATGAATTATCAGGAAGAAATATTCGGACCTGTAGCAATACTTAAGAAATTCAGGAATAATGAAATGGCTATCGAAATGGCCAATGAAACTCCCTTTGGCCTGGGAACGTCCATTTGGGGCGATGAAGAAGAAGCTGAAAAGATGGTACCTTTCATACAGGCAGGAATGGTTTTTGTTAATAGCATTGTATTTTCTGACCCGAGGATACCCTTTGGTGGTGTTAAGAAAAGCGGCATAGGGCGAGAATTGTCAAAATATGGGTCAAGGGAGTTCACCAATATGAAAACAGTGTGGATTGCTTAGTGGTTTGAAACATATATGGCATAATGCCCTTTATGAAATCTCTCTATATTTTTCATGGATATATTTTTAAAATATTTCTTTAGCTTATTTATCTCATTTTTCAATTCCGTATCAGATCTCATGGAATAGCTTTTGTACATTATAATTCCCCTCTTTGGAGAATAATATTTTACATTTTTTAGAAAAATATCAATCTGATTTGGCTGTGCTATGTCCTGGTAAATCATGTCAACCCAGTCTATAAAAGGTTCATATTGCCCTGGCTTATTGGCATCCAATAAAAGAGGTATTAGATTTTCTCTTGACTTCCCCAGCTCAGATAATTTAATCATTGAGACTGGCGAAAATTCAACTGCAAATATTACCCCCTTTGATAAAATATCGGATATATGGGAAGCGGTAGTACCTGTAGAGGCTCCCAGGTAAAGCATATGATCTTCTTCCCTTAACTCTGGTTTAAACCCTAATTTGATCGATGATGCTAATTTGCTCCTCAAAGGTGAAAATTCCCTGTACATTTTTGAGTTTCTAATTAAAATCCTCTCACCGTAAACAGGCTTTTCAAATTTTGTAAGAGTATATAGCGAATTGCCCTCCTCATACAAATTTGGAATGCCCGTGGACTTCATTAAACATACATTCCCAGATCAGCAGGTTTCCCACTTTCCCTTTGCGCTCTTATCTTTTCAACAGCTTTTATAAAGTCAGTTTGGGTGATGAAATCCCTTAATTCTCTTACGGCAAACATTCCTGCTTCAACCGTCACCGCCTTCAAATCTGCTCCTGCAAACCCTTCAGTTATGGATGCTATTTCTTTCAGGTTAACATTTTTCAGATTCATCTTCTTAGTATGTATTTTTAGGATCTCCTCTCTGCCACTTGAATCTGGCAATGGAATTTCTATTATTCTGTCGAACCTTCCTGGCCTGATTAATGCCTCATCCAGTGTATCTGGCCTATTGGTGGCCGCAATGATTTTAATATTTCCCAACGGTTCAAAACCGTCAATTTCGGCCAGGAGTTGCATAAGTGTCCTCTGCACCTCCCTATCTCCAGAGGTAGATGAATCTACTCTCCTAGCACCTATTGCATCGAGTTCATCTATGAAAATTATTGATGGTGCCCTCTTTCTGGCAAGGTCAAAAAGTTCTCTTACAAGCCTCGCCCCTTCACCTATATATTTTCTCACCAATTCTGAAGCAACTATTCTGATAAATGTAGCATTAGTACTGTTTGCAACAGCTTTTGCAAGAAGTGTCTTACCTGTTCCAGGTGGTCCAACCAGTAGAACACCTGTAGGTGGATCTACACCAACCTTCCTGAAAATATCCGGGTTCAAAAGGGGTAACTCAATCATTTCACGTATTTCCCTTATCTGTTCCGATAGACCACCAATTTCCTCATAGGTCACATTTGGTTTAGTTGAAATTTCGGAAGCTATTATTGTTGGATCATAAGCTTCAGGTATTACTGAAATAACACTTAGGGTAGCTTTGTTCAATGCCACTCTTGTGCCAGGAGTCAATTTTTCCCTTGGAATGTGTTCTGAAGCATATACTAGAAAACTTGGGCCTGTGGAACTCCTTATGACAACCCTCCTTTCGTCAACGATATCTTCTATTGTGCCTATTAAAAGAGGTGGGAGCTTCATTCTATTCAATTCTTTCTTTAACCTTTCAATCTCTTCCTGAAGCCTCTTATTCTCCATCTGCACGTATCTCTTTTCCTCTTCCAATTCCCTCAATTGCCTCAGGAGCTCATCTAATTCATTTATCTGATCTACATCATCGTCTGCCTTCGTAGACATATCACCTTTTTATTTATGCCATTAATTAACATCTTTATTTAAGGATAGTGTATTATTTCCCTTACCTAGGAAGTTCAGGAGCAAGTATATGATGCCTGAAGCTATGAAACTGACGAAATAGCTAATATCTATTCCACCCAACAATTTGGAAATTGGAAAAACATAATTCAAATTTCCGATGGATATGTCCATAAAAGGTACAGAAACAAGGAGTCCTAAGATATATGCTAATATCCCGTTATAATTTATCCTTCTACTGAAAACCAATTTTTTATTACCAATAATAAAGAAATCCATAATAAGTATTGATATCCATGGGGAAATCCAATAATCCAAAACCAACAGAAAAGATTCAAAGAAGTTATAAAATCCATTGTAGAAGATAACACTGAGCAGGAAACCCAACAATGCAAGTATTAAAATGAAACTTGTTCTCTTCATTCTAATTCCACCCACAAGCCCCGAAAGTGAGCTAGAATAAAGGTTTAGGACATTTGCTGAAATTCCTCCAAGTGCTATTAGTATAAGACCGATAATAAAGTATTTTCCCAATGAAATTTGAAGCCCCTGCATTGAATTGTAGCTATTAAATTCGTATGAAATTAGCATAGCGGCAATTTCAACAAAAGTGGTAGATATAAAAGAGCCCAGAAAAGTGAAAAGGAAAACTTTTTTGGTATCTTCATTTTCTGGTAAATAACGAGAATAATCTGATGCATACGGGCCCCAACTCATTAGGTAACTGTATGTGAATGCTATCATGCCAAAAAATGGAATATTCAGAATCAAATTTCCGCCCATAGGAGTAGATTTTAAATTGTAAACGGCCAAAATCAGCATGATGAGGAACAGGATTCCTAAGGAAAATGCTAGTATCTTTTCAACTTTATGAATAAAATCGTGGCCTATATAGGATATAATCAATATTAGAATTGTGTAGAGCATAATCATGATCCATGGTGGATAGTGGAATATGAGGAAAATTGCCGAAACAGCAATTATATTGTTTACTATAAACCAACCTAATGTGTTTGAGAGGTTTATTATACCAAATATTCTCATCCCTAAAGTGCCCATAGAATTTGTGGTACTCATCATTTGAGGATAACCTGTTTTTGGTCCCATAGCTGCAGAAAATCCCACTATTAAAGCACCCAAAACGTTTCCTATGAGAATGGATGTAATACCGGATAAAAATGACATTCCCAAGGTAATAGGAATGAATCCTATAGCGAAGTCAGCAATTGTTAAATTTGCTGCAAACCACAGGAAGAATAGGGATCTAGAGTTCCCTTTTTTCATATTAGAGTCTATATGTTCAATTCCTATTTGTTCAACCATATATCCGAACATGTGTTCGGATTATTTATTTGTTACTGTGTTATAAACCCATACACATGGAACAGAAAGAGAATTTTTGTGTCCATAGGTAAAAAGTTCTAGGATGGTTTAAAAGTTAACTATTTCCAGTCAAAAAAATTAAAGAATAAATCAAATATTTATCTTATTGAATTTTATTAATCCTATTATAAAAGGAATTGCGATCCATATTATAGATGATAATATTACTAAAGGTAGATGGACTGAGCTTACCGCTGGCATTGTCCCGTACTCTAATTCTAGATAATAAATGCCGAACGATTCCGCACCGAGAGGACTGAAGTAGTAAGATCCATAAATAATCTGAATTATTTCATTTATATGTCCGGTTGTAAAGGCTATTATTCCAGCAATAACGGTTGGTCCTATTTGGAAGAGTAAGAATAGAAATATCGAAATTCCCAACATTTCACCTCCAGATTTTATGAAAGAAGGTAACATATACACTAACGAAAAGAATCCAATAAGAGCTGCAGAGGTTGAAACAAACAAAATTAGTGGAAAATCTAAAGGTAATAAAATTCCTGACGATGATACCAGGATTGAAAGAGTAGCATAGGATAGGAAAGTGAGCAAGAAAGAAGATAATATAGCTGTTAGAACGCCCCCTAAATATCTGTTAATGTATAATTCCCTCCTGATTATAGGCCTAGCTAGTATGAACTTTAAAGCTCCAGTATCCCTCGGCTTTGAGAATAGAATATAAGCTAAATAAAGCATTATGGCAGCGAAAATAAAAGTGAAACCTCCGATTACTCCGATTATTCCACTTACCAGTGATGTTATTGCGGAACCGTCTGGATAATATTCAGTTGTATAGGGACCTAAGGATTTAACTTGAACTGATAAAAATTCTATTGAACTAGGAGTTTGGAGGTGATAAAAGTTAATGTAACCAGTGACGTTTCCAACGTATTTAAAAGAAGTATTAGGTATAGCGAAACTGGAAGAATAATTTGCGAAATTAACGTAAACGCCCTGGTTATTTGGATTGTCTATAGCTAAAATTAATGTACCTTTTCCATTATTATTAATGACAACGAACGCGTATTTTAGAGTGATATTCTGGACATTATTCTGTGTTCCATAGCTGAATCCTTCTACGACGCCTTCAGCTGATAAGTATTTTGAACCGTTTTCGAATACTGGGAGTGGGATAAACTCTATTTTTTGATTATTGTAACTCACGGCAATAGGTTCGAAATAGAATTGAGGTAAATTAAGTTCGAAGTACCCAGAAGCATTGGTTCTATAAGATGAACCGTTTGCAATGATTTGAGCGTTATTTATAGGATTTCCATGGTTATTAAATACGTAGCCGATGACTTCAGTTTCATTATATTTCTGGATACTTACGCCTATTACGTTGAGATCGTGAAAATAGTATGGATTAGGTGAAACATTTGTAGCATAGGTTTCATAAGATACTGCTATGCCAATTGCGGCAAATATTACTATGAAAAGTATAACTGAAAACCTAAGAAAACTTCTCTTGAAATCATAAAATACTGTTTTCATTTCTGCTCACCGATTAACTTAAAGAAAACTTCCTCAAGGTTACCTTCCACTTTGGCCATCTCTATTATATTATAATTTAATAAATCAGAGGAGAGTCCTGGAATATCTCCGTTAAAATTCTCTATAAAAATTATATTTCCTTGGAGTTTTGGATTACCATATTTTTCTGCTATCTTTATTACGTTTCCATCGATCCTTCCCAAAACTACTCTGAAAATGTTAGTCCTGATATAGTTTTTAATTTCTTCAATCGACATTTGCCTTATTATTTTTCCTTTATGTATAAAAATAACTTTATCTGCTATATTTTCCACTTCCGTGAGGATATGAGAAGAGAAGAGTATAGCTTTGTTTTCTTTTTTTAATTTTACAGCAAGATCTCTAAAGAACATTATGCCTTGGGGATCGAGTCCATTAAGAACCTCATCAAATATGAAATTATTTGGATCTGAAATTAATGAAACAGCTAAAGCGAATCTCTTTTTCATACCTTGAGAATAATTTTTTAATTTGTCCTTCTCCCTGCCTTGCAGGCCCACTAAGGAAAATAATTCCTCCGCTTTCTTCTTAGCCTCCTCTTTACCTATACCGTAATATCCTGCAAGATAAATAAAATAATCAAGAACTGTAGCATCCTGCTCAAATATAGGTAATTCTGGAACCCAACTAACGTTTTTTGATGCTTCCTTTTTTTCTTTAATAATACTATGTCCATCAATTATGACCTCTCCGCTGTTAGGATAAGAAACACCTGCAATTATTTCAATAGTTGTTGTTTTACCAGCACCGTTTAGACCTACATATCCTACTAACTCTCCATTATTTACGGTAAAGCTAACATCTTGCAAAGCAATAAGATTGCCAAATTTTTTTGAAATATTTGAAACCTCTATCATTGCTATTGAATTTGGCTGCATTATTTATATTTTCATAAGAATTCATTTTCCAAACACTAACATTGTCAATCAATTATAGAAATAGCTAGTTATTGTCCTTGGCATAATATAAATTTATTATTCTTTTTATAAATAAATATCTCAATCTCACCACTAAAGTATGCTGTCCCACTTCCTTTTCATTATACTTCTCCTATTATCTCAGGATTCATTCCGGCTTTCCGAAGATCCTCTATGATATCCCTTGCAATCTTTTTACTGGTGAAAATTACTATTCCACCATTTTTACATGAAGTAGAGTTATGTATGATGAAGCTATCTGTTGCAAATTTCACTATATCCTTATCAATTACTGGGATTTCTTTAAGTTTTGCATCAACTCCTGCTATTTCTGCAAACTACTTAATTACGTTGATACCTTGCCCAGTTACGTCTGTCTTCATAGTTATATGATTTCCCCTGTCAAAGGCTTTCTTGAATTCTAGAAGATAACTGTAAATCACTTTGGCATTTTCTAAATTAGGAACTTTCATTGAATCTAAAGCCTTCCTTTTTACTTTCCTAGTCTTTCAAAAGATATTCCCTTACTTTCCATAAAATTCTAAAATTTCTATTGTCGCTAAAACCTACATATAGATATTTAATGGAATCAATTCTCCTATTCCTCGGCTTACTATCATTACATTATCCTGTTCAATTTTTTATTAAGATATAATGTTAATTCGTGATCAGATTCTCTAAACACTGTAGCACCTACTGCTATTTCTCCATTATTAATGCATAAATTTTACTTTATCTCTACATTATATTTCTCATAAAAGCTATAAAATTCTTCTACCCTATAAAGGCGTCATTCTTGAAAGCTACCTTAATAAATAGATCATCTAATGGGTCAGATAGAGCAGTATTCACTTTCATTTGAAAGCCAAGATTGCCTTATACGTTTAATATATGCACTTTATCTTTATTGGTTACTGTATGGAAATTTGTATACTTCCCTCCTAGATTCATTTTGTATATATTAATTGCCAATAATAAATAAAATTATTTTTTATTGATAGAACTTTAGATCTAGCGGTGAGGACGGGCTTGTTCATTCAATACATCCATCATAATCATGATAGTATGTCATAGAATTGTACTATTATTGCTCAGAATTACCTGAATGCGTACCAAACTCCAGTTGCATGTGCACACAGGTTTGATTTCCCGTCGTATACCTTAACATCCACATAAAATATTCTATTTCCAGGTTTTGTAACTTCAGCAACCGCTTTAACTGGCCCATTATCAATAGCTTTCAGGAAGTTCAAGTTTAAATTTACTGTTACTTGGTTTGATTTACTTAATGTTAATACTGCAGTTCCACCGGCAGTATCTATTAAAGATGCTATTGCACCGCCATTCATAATGTCTCCTGATCTCATCAATTCTTTTTTGAAATCCACCGTTGCTTCTGCTTTACCGTCTCCTAGTATTCTTACTTTTATACCAAGATAATTTATAAATGGGTCATTCATTATGAGTTGCTCGATCATTGGGTAATCGTCCATGAAGGTTTATATATACCCATTATAAATACAAAATGTAATGGAGTTGGGAAACCAGAGGAGAATATGGGACAGGGAGTATAAAAAAAGGGGGAGGCTGTGGAGAGGATCCAGCATTGACTCTATTGATGACGAAATTTTAGTCCCGGCATTGAATAATGGATGCGGTAACGGTAAGGATGTCAATAAGATAGATGGAGTTTTGGGACTTGATTTCTCAATTAATGCTTTAAAGCTTTATAAATTAAAAAACAAAAATGTTGTATGTGGTAACATGCTGGTTCTCCCATTTAAGGATAGAGTCTTCAGAAGTGTATTATTTTTGCATTCTCTGGATCATCTACTCAAAGAAGAGAGAAATAGGGCTATAAATGAGGCGAAAAGAGTTCTTCAAAAAAATGGCTTGATGTTCATTAGAGTTTTCTCAATAAAGGATTTCAGATATGGGAAAGGAAAGGAGATTGAAGAAAACAGCTTCGTAAGAGGGAATGGAATAATAACACATTACTTTAAAGAAGATGAGCTTTACTTCGAAGATTTCGAAATTATTTACATGAAACATTTGATTTACCACTTGAAAATTAATGGGGAAAAAAAGGAAAGAAATGAAATTTTAATAAAATATGTGTTATCAAAATAGTTTTTTCGATAAATACAGAGTTTTAGAAATTTATTAAACTCAAATAATATAAAAAGATATAAGTATGGTTTTACTATCAAGAATAGACTCACAATGGAAGATTATACAGCAAAAGATATTGTTGTCCTAGAAGGTCTAAAAGCGGTAAGAAAGAGACCTGCAATGTACATAGGAAGCACCGATTCAAGAGGGCTTCATCAACTAGTGTACGAGGTAATTGATAACAGCATAGATGAAGCCATGGCAGGTTATTGCAATAATATATATGTGGAGGTTAAGGGAAATCAGGTTACAGTTGAGGATGATGGGAGAGGTATACCAGTTGACCCTCATCCAAAATACAACAAACCTGCCCTTGAAATTGTGCTTACAGAATTGCACTCTGGTGCCAAGTTTGAGAAAAAAGCCTATAAAGTTTCCGGAGGCCTCCATGGGGTCGGCGTCCATGTAGTTAATGCCCTATCAGTGAGCTTTGAAGTATTTGTCAAGAGGGATGGATTCATTTATTATCAGAAATATTCTAAAGGGGAAAAGCAGACAGATGTTAAGGTTATTGGAAAAATTGAAAATGGAAATATAACTTGGTTTGGAGAAGAAAGGTGTGAATTTAAATTCAGTTCACCCACAGGAACCCTACAGAGATTTATTCCAGACAGCGAGATAATGGAAACTACAGATTTCTCAAAGGATGTTTTAACAAAGAGAATAGAAGAATTATCCTACCTTAACAGAGGACTCAGGATAATATTCAATTGGAATGGACAGGAGAAAGAATATTTGCACGAGGGCGGTATAAAAGAAATGGTCCAGGATAAAAATAAGGGAAAAAATGTTCTCCATGAGGATATTATATACAATTTCAGTGAAAAGGAGGGAATTCAGATTGAGTTTGCCCTTCAATACAATGATGGAGTTGAAGAAGATTTAAGCTCATTTGCTAACAATATTAACACAAAAGAGGGAGGAACTCATGTTACAGGTTTTAAAATGGCACTCACAAAGGCACTGAATGATGCCGCAAAGGAGCTAAAAATAATAGATTCTGATGATTTCTTTACGGGAGAAGATGTAAGGGAGGGCCTTACAGCGGTAATACACGTTAAGTTAATGGAACCCCAATTCGAAGGCCAGACTAAGGAAAAGCTCGGAAACAGCAACGTCAAGGGTATAGTATTCAGTGTTGTTGCTGACTATCTCAGCAAATATTTTGAGGACTATCCAAAGGTTGCTGAAGCTATAGCGAGAAAAGCCTATCAGGCTGCTTTGGCCAGGGAGGCTGCAAGGAATGCCAGAGAATTGGTGAGATCCAAATCAAGTTTAACTACCACATTACCTGGAAAATTGGCAGATTGCACCCTTGAGGATCCTGAAAAGACAGAACTTTACATTGTGGAAGGTGATTCTGCGGCAGGTTCTTCAAAACAAGGAAGGGACAGGACCTTCCAGGCAATTTTGCCACTCAGGGGAAAAATTTTGAATGTGGAGAAGGCAAGATGGGACAAATTGGTTAAGAATAAGGAGATAAAGAGTCTGTTTGCAGCAATCAATATGTCTCCTAACGATAAATACGACCCTAAGAAGCTTAGATATCATAAAATTATTATAATGACCGATGCCGATGTGGATGGGAGCCATATAAGGACTCTTCTACTCACTTTATTCTATAGATATTTGAGGGATTTAATAGTGAATGGACACATTTACATAGCGCAAGTTCCCCTCTACAGAATCCAGAAGGGTTCTGATATATGGTATGTTTATTCCGATCAGGAAAAGGATGAGATTGTTTCAAAATTAAACAATCCCATAGTACAGAGATTCAAAGGTCTCGGAGAAATGAATCCACAACAGCTTTGGGATACTGCAATGAACCCACAAACCAGGAGGTTATTGAGGGTTACCATCGAGGACGCAGAACAGGCTGATTATCTGTTCAGATTATTAATGGGAGAGGATGTGGAACCTAGAAAAGAATTCATTATGAGCCATGCAAAGGAAGCTCAGAATATAGATGTGTGATGTAAAATGTTTGAAAATAGACCGATTGAAAAGGAAATGAAGGATTCTTATCTGGACTATGCAATGAGCGTTATACTCTCCAGGGCAATTCCGGATATTAGGGATGGATTGAAACCTGTCCAGAGGAGAATTCTCTATTCAATGTATGAGATGGGTTTGACATTTGATAAGCCTTACAGGAAATCGGCAAGAATTGTTGGAGAAGTTATGGGTAAGTATCACCCGCACGGAGATGCTGCTATTTATGCATCCCTTGCAAGGATGGCTCAACCATTCTCCATGAGATACCCATTGGTAGACGGTCAAGGGAATTTTGGAAGCATGGACGGAGATCCGCCAGCTGCCATGAGGTATACCGAAGCAAGATTGGAAAAGATCAGTAATGAACTCCTTGAAGATATTGAATACGAAACAGTTGATTTTGTACCTACCTTTGATGGTACTCTAAAGGAACCTCTTTTCCTCCCCGGGAAGCTTCCAAATCTCTTAATTAACGGTTCATCCGGAATTGCTGTGGGTATGGCCACCAACATACCCCCTCACAATCTTGGTGAGATAGTTGATGCGTTAATTTATCTCATAGATAACAGAAGTGCAGGTATTGAAGAATTGATGAAATACATCAAAGGGCCTGACTTCCCAACTGGTGGCGTAATAATGGGGAAATCAGGCATAATCGAAGCTTACAAGACCGGAAAGGGCAAAATTATTTTAAGAGGGAAAGGCGAAATAAATAAAAATCAAATCATATTCACAGAAATTCCCTACGAAGTTAATAAAGCAGATTTATTGAGCAAGATGTCAGAACTTTCAAAGGCAGGGGTAATACACGGAATCCAGAGTATAAAGGATGAGAGTAATAAGGAAGGTATCAGGATAGTAGTAAAGCTTGAATCAAATGCAAATCCCGAAGTAACACTTAAGCAAATATATGAAAATACTCAGATGGAAATATCTTATGGAATTATTAATCTTGTTTTGCTTGATCAGACTCCAAGGGTTTTAAGCCTTAAAGAGATTCTGGAGGAATTTCTAAAACACCGGGAGCTAATGGTAAGGAGAAGAACAGAATTCTTCCTTAAAAAGGCCAAAAGCAGGTTGCATATTCTAGAAGGTCTAATCAAGGCACTAGATGCCATTGATATTACCATAAAAATAATAAGGGAGTCAAAAGACCCAAAAGAGGCTAGAGAAGGGTTGAAAGCTCAATTCGGTTTGGATGATGACCAGGCGAATGCAATTTTAGATACCAGACTTCAGAGATTAACAAATATGCAAATGGAGGAGTTGCAGAATGAATTTAAGGATTTAACTTTGAAAGTATCAGAGTATGAAAAGATATTGTCCAATGAAGGGGAGAGGTGGGAAATAATAAAGGAAGAATTCTTGGAATTGAAGAAAATGTATGGAGATTCCAGGAGAACTGAAATAGTGGAGTCTTACGTTGAAACCACTGAGGAAGAACTCATACCCCATGAAGAAAATACCATAATATTGTCAGAGGATAATAGGCTTAACAGGATAGAGATAGGTTCATTTGTTTCACAGAGGAGAGGAGGCAAAGGAGTTTATGCAGGAAATCAGGAATCTCAAATAAGGCAGATAATAACAGCACACAGTCATGATTATATATATTTGTTCACGGATAAAGGGAAGGTATACAAGGTTAAAGCCTATCAGATACCAAAAGGTGAGAGAAGAAGCAGAGGAAAGTTAATTGAAAATATAATTGATGGATTAAAGGATAAAGTTGTATTTATAATGAATGAAAGGTCTATCAGCGAATACAAATTTATAATGTTCTTCACAGAAAGAGGGAAGGCAAAGAGAACCAGTTTAGAAGAATTTAAAAATATAAGGTCTAATGGTATAATTGCAACAAAGTTGAAGGACGACAATCTCAAATACGTTATCCTTACCAAAGGGGATGGAAAAGTTGCATTGCTATCAACAGATGGAAATCTCGTACTTGTAAATGAGAGCGAATTCAGGCCCATGGGAAGGGCTGCCATGGGAGTGACTGGAATTAAGTTAACTAATGGAAACAAGCTTGCTGCAGTTGATTACGTGGAAAATGATTCTCTACTAATCGTTACAGAAAAGGGTTTAGGAAAGAGGGTATCAACTCAGGAATTTACAATGAGGCATAGGGGGAGAAAGGGAATGAGAGCAATCAAAATTACGGAGAAAACAGGAATTCCAGTATCTGCTTTTTCAGTGGAAAATGATGATGAAATCATAATAATAACAAAAAATGGAAAAACCATAAGGATAAAGGCTGAAACTGTACCGATACAGGGGAGAAATGCTCAAGGTGTAAGGCTCATGGATCTCGATGAAAATGATGTAGTGGTCTCAGCATCCACTATTTAAAAAATGCCCCGACGCTTGTTGTACTTGTTTCAAAGAATTGCAAATTTAATTCATTTAATTTTTCCCTTATTTTATCCCTCTCCTTTGTTAGTATTATAACGGATCCCCCGCCACCTGCACCTGTCAATTTCGCACCGTATCCATAGCTATTCCCTATTTCAATGACCTTTTCCATTGTTGGGGTTGAAAGGCCGAAAATCTTAAGTTCCTTGTGATTTTCTTTCATCAACTCTCCTATTTTTTCCAGGTCGTTCCTAACAATGGCACTTGCACCCTCCCTGGTGATTTCTCCTATCCTTTCCATTATTTCTCTGGCGAATCGCCCTCTATTCATGAATTTCCTTACCTTTTCAACCTGTTCCTTGGTACTCCCCTTATTTCCGACATAAACTATAATGAGATCCAGATTTTTGCCAGGAAGGTTTGTAAATTTCCACTTTTTATCGTTCTTTGTGACCTCCCAAAGAGGAATACCGTAGTTTCCGTTGGTCATCACAAAGCCGCCAGCGACTATGGTTGATGTGTCAATAGGGCTTCCAAGCCCCTGTACAGAATATTCTATTTCGTATGCAACCTTCGCTAGCCTTTCGCCCCTCAGCTCAGGATTGTGCAGCAGTATACCTACAATCACCATGGACGATGTTCCCAGTCCAGAGCCAGAAGGTACATTGCTTTCTACTTTTACGTACACATCCTCTTTATTCAAAAATTTTAAAGCACCCTGCACAAATGGAGTCTGTTGATAATGAAATTTATTTGGGATTAAGTAAATTTTAGAAAATAGATCTACGGTTGAAGATATGGAAGGGTACCCATATACTACTGCGTGCTCTCCGAAAAATATGACCTTATGAGGAACGAAGGATGGCATTATTATATTTTTGCCTTATTTCAATCTCACTGCCTGTGGCTCACTTTCATCTTTTTCTACTACCACTGCAGTACCATATGCTAAAATTTCTGACATTACCTGCCCTATCTCAGAGGAATCAAACCTTACCTCAATAACCGCATTTGCACCTAGTGATTTTGCATGCTGCTTTAGTCTGTCCAATGCCTCCCTCCTGGACTGATCTAACATTTGCGTATATTCAACAATCTCTCCACCCGTAATCGTTCTGAGGGATGCCATTATATTACCGCCAAGGCCTCTCGATCTAACTATCAATCCCCATGTGAAACCTATTACTTTAACTATCTTATATCCAGGAACATATGGGGTGCTTACAATTATCAAATCTCCTTGAGATGGGTTATAAATAGAATCCATATGTTCTTAATATAAATGAAATTAAAAAGCTTATGGGAATTGGAATAAATTAAATTAAAAAATAGTTTAATCTTCGCTTTCAGATTTGCTCTCTTCGCCTGGTTTCTTTGGAGGAGATGTTCCAGAGGAGGCTTTTGTGGCAATCACATCATCTATTCTTAGTATCATTACTGCAGCATCTGTGGCGCTGTTAATTGCTTGCTTTCCTACCCTTATGGGTTCAATTACTCCAAGCTCTACCATATCTGCTGGCTTGCCCTTGAATACATCAACACCGTATGTTTTCTTGCCTTCGGCATGTTCCTTCTTCAGATTTATTAGAATACCGATTGCATCGAGTCCTGCATTTTCTGCTAGTGTTCTCGGGATAATCTCTAATGCTTCTGCAAATTTCTCAATCGCAAGCTGCTCCCTTCCTCCTACCTTGGCACTGTATTCTCTCAGTCTTAGAGCTAACTCTGTTGCAGCTGCTCCTCCGCCAGGAACAATCTTTCCATCCTCTATGGCGGATGCAACCACATGCAATGAATCAACTAGGCTCCTCTCAATTTCGTCCACCACATGCTCAGTTCCACCCCTTATCAGGATGGATACAGCCTTTGGATTCTTGCAGCCGGTCACAAATGTGAGATGGTCTTCTCCAATCTTAATTTCCTCTACTTTCTCAGCCTCGCCCAGATCTGAAGGAGTCAGATCGTCTATGTTGGTTACAATGTTACCTCCAATGGCTTTGGCTAATTTCTCAATATCCGATTTCTTTACCCTTCTGGCAGCATAAATTCCTTCTTTTGACAGGAAGTGCATTGCAAGGTCATCAATTCCCTTCTGGGTTAAAACTACGTTAGCTCCCACAGACTTGATTTTCTCTACCATCTCTTTCAATATATTTTCTTCTTGCTTCTTGAATTTCATTATCGATTCTGGATCCTCAATTCTTATTGAAGTATCGAATTCTGGTTTCTTGATCTCCAGTGCAAAGTTGAGTAATGCAATTTTTGCGTTGTTAACAACAACTGGCATTCCAGGATGTACCCTTTCCTTATCCACTATAATTCCATGAATTAATTGGGTATCGTCAATTGCTCCACCCTGTTTCTTAACTAGCTGTATGTCATCGAAATCAACATATGGTTTACCATCCCTGATCTGTTTTACCTGTAAAACCGCCTTCACTGCAATTTCTCCAAGCTTCTGTTTTGAAGTGGATGCACTCTTTGAGTTTAGCGCAGTGTTTGCAATCTTTAATAATAGAGATTCATCATTATCCGTAACAGGTATGGATATTTCATCAAGTACCTGCTTTGCTTTCTCTGCAGCAAGTCTATAACCGGATGCAATTACTGTTGGGTGAACGTTTTGATTGAGTAAATCTTCTGCCTTTCTTAAAAGCTCTCCAGCTAATACAGCTGCTGTTGTGGTACCGTCTCCAACCTCCTGATCCTGTGTTTTAGATACCTCAACCAGCATTTTGGCAGCTGGATGCTCAATATCCATCTCCTTAAGAATTGTTACACCATCATTTGTAATTACTATATCACCAAGGGAATCTACAAGCATCTTATCCATTCCTCTTGGTCCAAGGGTTGTCTTCACAGCATCTGCAATGGCTTTAGCGGCGTTTATATTATTCTGCATGGCATTCTTACCAGATTCCCTCTTTGACCCTTCCTTTAAAATAAATATAGGCTGTCCCGGCATCATTGAACTTTACACCTCTGTTTCCGTATTTTATTCTTCTATATAAATTTCACTTTTATCATAGTTGGAAACCTTGAAAATTCTTAAATTATGCAAATACCGTATCCAATGAATTAAAACACAAGTTACCATATTTATTAATAAAACTACACACAACATTTCTAAAATTTGCCATTTAAGGTGACAGCATGAAATCTAATATATGGGTTTTTAATGGCATCATGAAATTAAGCCACCGTAGCTCAGCCTGGAAGAGCGGCTGATTCGTAATCAGCAGGTCGGGGGTTCGAACCCCTCCGGTGGCTTCATTATTAAAATTATATCTCTCTTTTAAATTCTTGAGTTCAAGGAAAACTCATTTTTTAGGTATTACAGCAACCCCTCATGACGGTAAAAGAGATCATTTTATAAGCCGTTTAAAGCTTATTTTTCCTTCCTTAACCGAAGATAATTTAGAAGAATATCTTAAAAAATATATGATCAGGAGAAGAAAGAAGGATGATGATGTTACTGATATTAATGGCAACCCTCTTTTCCCTTATGATGTAATAGTAAAAACGATTAAAATCAATGTTACAAAGGAAGAATTAGAATTTTATAAGGGAGTTGAGAACTATGTGAAAAACATGTACGGTAAGTCTGAAAATTATAATTCTCCTCGTGGTCTTGT